>NZ_JBJLRD010000073.1:0-16196 GCF_050871305.1 Kineococcus gypseus
GTCCCCCTCGGACGCCCCGGGGACCCGCGCGACGTCGCCGAGGCCGTCGCCTACCTCGCCTCCGACCGCGCCCAGTGGGTCACCGGGGTGACCCTCACCGTCGACGGCGGGGAACTCCCCCTCGTCTGAGCCCGGACCGCCGAACCCGGCCCCCCGGCCCCCCTCGGACCGCCTCGTCCCGGTCCGTCGGGGGCAGGGGTGCGCCTCAGGCCCGGTGGGCGCGCAGGAGCATGGCCGCGTAGGGCCCCGCGGGGACCTCCGCGGTGGCGTGGACGACGGGCACGACGTTGTCCATCCGCAGCAGCAGCCCGCCGCCGGGGGAGGTGCGGAGCTCGGTGCGCCACGTCCAGTCCCCGCCGTAGCGGCCCTCGAGCACGACGCCGTCGGCGGTGCGGCGCCCGGTCAGCGCCATGGTGGCCGGCTGCTGGTGCCAGGAGTCGGCCCACGTGGCGCTGACCGCGTCGCCCTCACCGGTGCCGGCCACGACGAGCAGGCCGTCCTGGGGGCCGTCGTCGGGGTGGTGCCACGCGTAGGCGACCAGGGCGAGGTGACCGCCGGCGGCGGTGCTCACGCGCGCGGTGGCCGGCGCCTCGTGCGGCGGGTCGCCGGGCATCAGCCGGAAGGCGTTGGTGCCGCTCCAGTCCCCGACCAGCGCGGGCGGGAGCACGGTGTCGTCCCGGTGGCGCGGTGCGGTCCGGCCGGGGGCCTCAGCGCGCGGTGGTCGTGGTGCCCGAGGTCAGGTCCACGGTCTCGTTCTCCCCGACGTCGGGGCGCTGGCCCTTGACCTTGCTGGTGGCCAGGGCGATGAGGCTGGTGACCGTGCCGCCAGGGGTGTCCCAGTACTCCGCGGTCTCGGCGTGCACCTTGATCAGCGCCAGGCCGGGGGTGCCGGGGCCGTCGGGGAACCAGGCCTCCAGCGCCGGGTTCCACAGCTCCTCGGCCTTGGCCCGGTCGTGCACGACCTCGGCGGTGCCGGCCAGGGAGACCCACGCGTCGCGGGTGGCGAAGGCGGCGTTGACGGGCGAGCCGTGCTCGATCTGGTGGACCTTCGAGGAGTCCCCGTCGGAGGCGAACCACAGGTCGCCGTCGAAGCGGACCTGCTGCACGGCCATGGGCCGGCTGACCAGGCGGCCGTCGTCGGTCGTGGTGGTCAGCATGCAGGTCTTGATGTCCTCGATGATGTCGGCGACCTTCTCGACACCGCTTCGCTCGTCGGCCACGGGGACCCTCCCGGTTGCTCCAGGTGCACGGACGTCTCGGAGTCCCGACAGTAGGGGCGCCGGGCGCCGACGGCACCCCGGCGCCGTCGCGCGGGCCGCTCAGCGGAGCACGCAGAACTCGTTGCCCGAGGGGTCGGCGAACACCAGCCACGGCAGTTCCCCCGGGGCGCTCAGCGCCCTCGCGCCGAGGTCCAGGAGGTGCTCGTGCACGTCGCCGTCGCCGTCCTCGCGCCGCACGTCGAGGTGGACGCGGTTCTTGCCGCGCTTGGGCCCCGGCTCGGGGCGCAGCTCCAGCAGGGGCCCGACACCGGAGGGGTGGCGCAGCACCGCCCCGCCGGGGCCGTCGCCCGCCGGGACCCAGCCGGTGGCCGTCGCCCAGAACGCGCCGTCCCGCGCCGGATCGGCGCTGTCCAGCCGCAGCGCGGCGATCGGCCCGCTGCCGCCGGGTCGCCCGGCGTCCGCGACGACGTCGAACGCGCCGCCCTCGGGGTCGGCCAGGACCACCCGCTGGTCCGGTCCCCGGCCGCCGCCGGCGCGCTGCGCCCCCAGCGCGAGCAGGCGCTCGACGACCTCGTCCGGCCGCGCGCCGCCGGCCACGTCCAGGTGCAGGCGCTCGGGGGACGTCGACGGCTCCTCCACGCGGGGCAGGCACAGGTTGAGGAAGGCGCCGCCGCCCAGCTGCAGGCGCGCCTCGACGAGGTCGGGCTCGTCGGTGATCAGCTCGGCGCCCAGCGCGGCCGCCCAGAACCGGCCGAGCCGGTGGGGGTCGCGGGCGTCCCGGACGACGTTCTCCAGCCGCACGCGCCCCAGTCTGCCCGGCCGGTGCCGCGCCACGCGCGCGCGGCGGCGGGAGCGGTGCCGGTCGTAGGCTCAAGAGCGGGGGGTGGGGCACCGATGACGAGCGACGTGGATCGTGACACCCGTGCCGTCCGGGGAGCCGGGCCGGTCACGCCCGTCAGCGACTTCACGACCGCGGCGGCGGCCACCCTGCGCCACCTGCACGAGCGCGTCGGCCTGGACACCTGGGCCGTGGCGCGCCGCGACGGGGAGGACTACGTCGTCCTGTCCGCGCTGGACGGCGGCGGGGTCGGGATGCGCGCCGGCGACGTCATCGCCTGGGACGACACCTTCTGCGGCGCGGTGGTGGCGGGCGAGGCGCCGCGCTTCTCGGTGAGCGTCGAGGACGAGCCGGGCTGGGCGCACGCGCTGCGCGCCACCGGGTTCCCGTGGCGCTCGTACGTCTCGGTGCCCCTGACCGGCGCCGACGGCACCGTGCTGGGCACGTTGTGCGCCGGCGCGCACGAGCCCGTGGACCCCTCCGTGGAGCAGCGGCTGCCGGACGTGGAGCTGGCCGCGGACCTGCTGGCGACCGTGCTGAGCTACGAGCTGCGCCTGGAGCAGGAGGCGCGCCGCGCCGAGCACGCCGAGGCCGCGGCCAGCAGCGACGCGCTGACGGGCATCGGCAACCGGCGCGCCTGGGACGCCGCGCTGGCCGCCGAGGAGGCGCGGGCGCGCCGGCTGGGCTCGACGGCCTCGGTGCTGGTGCTGGACCTGGACGGGCTCAAGGGCGTCAACGACTCCGCCGGCCACGCCGCCGGTGACGAGCTGCTGGTGCGCGCGGCGGGGGTGCTGCGCGGGCGGCTGCGCCCGGAGGACTTCTGCGCCCGGCTGGGCGGGGACGAGTTCGCCGTGCTGCTGCCCGGCGCCGCCGCGCCGGCGGCCGGGGAGGTGCTGCGGGAGCTGGGCGCGGCGCTGCGGCGCGCGGGCGTGGACGTCTCCGCCGGTGCCGCCACCCGCCGCGCGGCCACCGGCCTGGTCGCCGCCTGGCGCGAGGCCGACGCGGCCATGTACGCCGACAAGGCCGCCCGCGCCGGCCGCGAGCTGACCCGCCGGCGCGGCGGGCGCCCCGGCGACGGGCAGGGCGACGGGCGGGGCGACGCCGACGCCCTCTTCGAGCAGCTCGCGGGCGGGGCGGGCGGCGCGGCCACCGGACCCGCGGCCGAGCGCATCACCCGCCTGCTGGACGTGGCGCGCCGCCAGCTGGGCGTGGAGGCCGCCGTGGTGGGCCGCTTCCACGGCGAGAGGTGGACGGTGCGCCACCTGGCCGCCGCGCCCGGGGTCCCGGACCTGCACGACTTCCACTGGCGGAGCTCGGGCACCTACTGCCAGCGCGTCCTCGACGGGCGGCTGGCACCGGTGGTCCCCGACGCGGCGGCCCACCCGGTCACCTCCGCCCTGCCCATCACCGCCGCCATGGGCCTCGGCGCCTACGCCGGGGTGCCCATCCACCGCCCCGACGGCAGCGTCTACGGCACCCTGTGCGCGCTCTCGTTCAGCGCCCAGCCGCAGATGGGCCCGCGCGACGCCGGGGTGCTGGCCGTGCTGGCCGAGGCCCTGGGCGACCTGGTGGTGCGCGAGGAGGAGCACTCCGCCGACCGCCACGACGTGCTGGAGCGGCTGGACGGCCTGCACCGCGCGGGCGGGCCGCAGCCGGTGTACCAGCCGGTCCTGCGGCTGGACACGCTGGAGGTGGCCGGCTGCGAGGCGCTCAGCCGCTTCCCCGCGGGCACCCCGGAGCAGTGGTTCACCGACGCCGCGCGCATCGGCGCGGGCGAGGACCTGGAGCTGGCCGCGCTCGGCGCGGCGCTGCGCCGGCGCCCCGCGGTGCCGGGGTTCCTCTCGCTGAACACCAGCCCCGCCGTGGCGGCCAGCCCGGCCCTGGCCCGCGCGCTGCAGGGCCGCCGGCTCGACGACCTGGTGCTGGAGATCACCGAGCAGGAGCAGGTGCACGACTACCCGGCGCTGCTGCGCCACCTGGCGCCGCTGCGCGCGGCCGGGCTGCGCGTCGCCGTCGACGACGCCGGTGCCGGGTTCGCCAGCATGCGCCACGTGCTGGCCCTGCAGCCGGAGTTCATCAAGCTGGACATGAGCCTGATCCGCGACATCCACCGCGACCCGACCCGCCGCGCCCTGGCCGTCGCGCTGACCGCGTTCGGGCAGCAGACCGGCGCGCACGTGGTCGCCGAGGGCATCGAGACCGCGCAGGAGCTGGCGTGCCTGCGCGAGCTGGGCGTCTCGCACGGGCAGGGCTACCACCTGGGCCGCCCCGCGGCGCCGGTGGGCACCGGCCCGTCCTCGGCCCCGGTGCCGCCGACCACGCGCAGCTGACCGGCGGGCGGGCGCCGTCACCGTCCACGACGGGACCCCGCGGCGGGCTCCTCGACGGTCTCGGCGGGCTCGGCGGTCTCGGCGGGCTCGACGAGGGCGGCCAGCCCGTCCAGCAGGCGCTGCAGGCCGAACTCGTAGGCGTGCTCGGGGTCGTGGGCGCTGCCGTGCGCGGCGCCGGCCGCGGCGCCGACGCGCACCGCGCGCGGGAAGCGCGCGGCGTCCAGCACGCGCGCCAGCAGCGGGCCCGCCGCGGCCCACCACTGCTCGTCGTCGCCGTCGCGGCGCTGCTCGCGGGCGGCGGCGGCGTCGCGGGCGCAGGCGCGCACGAAGACGAGCAGGTGGGTCAGGCAGTCGTCGACGGCCACGTCGTCGAGCCCGCAGCCGTCGAAGGCGGCCAGCTCGTGCTCGTACTTGGCCGTCTGCCCCGGGCCCAGCGGCGGGCGCAGCGTGGAGACCTCCGCGGCCCACGGGTGCGCCCGGTACAGCTCGCGGTTCTCCTCGGCCACCGCCGCGACGCGCTCGCGCCAGGGCAGGCCCGTGGTGTCGCGCCGCGGCATCGCGGCGTAGGCGCTGTCGAGCACGAGGTCCAGCAGCTCGTCGCGGTCGGCGACGTAGGTGTACAGCGACATCGCCCCCACCCCCAGCCGCTCGGCCAGCCGGCGCATGCTCAGCCCCGCCAGGCCCTGCTCATCGGCCAGCGCCACGGCGGCGGCCACGACGGCGTCGACGTCCAGCGCCCGGCGCGGCCCCCGGCGCGGTCCCGGCGCCGCGCCCCCGCCGGTGCCGCGCCACAGCAGCGCCAGGGTGTGCGCGGGGTCGCCCGCGCTCGTGCGCTCCCCGCTCACCGGACCACCACGGGAACATCCTGGCCCGGCGCGCCGTTGGCCCTTCACCCCGTACGCCGTACGGAGTGAAGGGGAGAGGAGCACCCGTGCACATCACCGCCAGCGCCGTCTCGCTCAACGTCGAGGACGTCGAGGCCTCCAGCACCTTCCTGAGCACCCACTTCGGCTTCCACCAGGATGCCGCGGCACCGGGCTACGCCAGCCTGAGCCGGCCCGACGCGGGGCTGAACGTGATCTACCTGCGCGTCGGCCTGCCCACCCTGCCCGCCGACCAGCGCGACGAGCGCGCCCGCGGCCAGATCCTCGCCTTCGTCGTCGACGACCTCGAGGGCGAGCTGGCGCGCCTGCAGCGCGAGGGCGTGGCCATCACCATGCCGCTGACGGTCGAGGAGTGGGGCGAGCGCGCCTTCCAGGTGCGCGACCCCAACGGCGTGATCGTCCAGCTCGTCGACTGGAACGGCGCCACCGCCGGCTGAGGCCCGCGGCCCGGGCGCGACGGGGCCGGGAGCGCTCAGGCGAAGAGGCCCGCCGTCGCCACCGCCACGCGGCGGCGGGCGGCCGCCTCGCCGGTGCCGAAGCGGTCCACGGCCCACGACAGCGCGACGACGAGCTCGTAGACCTCGTCGACGGTGACGCCACCGGCCACGTCGCCGGCCGCCCGGGCGACCTCCAGGAGCGCGGCGGTCCGCGCGCGCAGCGGGTCGCACGCCGAGCGCACGGGCGAGGCCGACTCGTCGGCACCGGCCAGGCACGAGGGCAGGTCGTGCCAGGTGCGCAGCCGCCAGGTCAGCAGCACGAGCCACTCGGCCAGCGCCTCACGCGGGGGCAGGGCGCGCACGAGGTCGTCCGCCTGCTCCAGGGCCGTGGCGATGCTGCTCTCGATGACGGCGGCCAGCAGGTCCTCGCGCGTGGGGAAGTGGCGGTAGAGGGTGGCGTTGCCCACCCCGGCGCGCGCGGCGATGCCGTCGAGGGAGGTGAACACGCCCTCCTGCTCGAAGGCCTCGCGCGCTGCGCGCAGCACGGCGTCGCGGTTGCGCCGGGCGTCGGCGCGCAGCGGTCGCGGCGCCGCGCCCGTCCCGGCGGCGGCCGGGGCGCGCGGGTCCTCGGGTGCCACGGCACCTCCTCCTTGACGAAACGGGGACGGTCCCCGCACCCTGCTTCTGGGGATCGCCCCCACTTCTGTGAGGAGTCTACGTGGACCAGACGCTCGAAGGCCGGACCGTGCTCGTGACCGGCGCCAACGGCGGGCTCGGCGAGCAGTTCGTGCAGCAGGCGCTGCAGCGCGGCGCCGCCAGGGTCCACGCCGCGGCGCGCACGCCGAGGCGCTGGGACGACCCGCGCGTCGTCCCGCTGCACCTGGACCTGACCGACCCCGCCGGCGCCGCCCGCGCGGCCGCCGAGGCGCCCGACGTGGACCTGCTCGTGAACAACGCGGCCATCGCCCCCGCCGGCGACTCGATCACCGGCCCCGAGGAGGAGCTGCGCCGCGTCTTCGAGACGAACTTCTTCGGCACCCTGCGCGTGGCCAACGCCTTCGCCCCGGTGCTCGCCGCCCACGGCGGCGGGACCCTGCTCAACGTGCTCTCGGCGGCGTCCTGGCTCAGCGTCCCCACCGGCTACGCGGCCTCCAAGGCGGCGATGTGGTCGGCGACCAACGCCCTGCGGGTGCAGCTGCGCGCGCAGGGCACGCACGTCGTCGGCCTGCTCGTCGGCATGGTCGACACCCCGATGTCCGAGCGCTGGGACGTGCCCAAGGTCAGCCCCGCCGACGTCGTCGCCCAGGCCTACGACGGCGTCGCCGACGGCTCCCTGGAGGTGCTGGCCGACGAGCCCACGCGCCTGCTGAAGTCCCGGCTGAGCGCCAGGGGCGAGGAGCTCTACCCCTGGTTCGAGGAGCAGCTCGCCTCCTTCGTGCCCTGAGCGCGTGCCCCGGGCCCGTGCCCTGAGCCCGTGCCTCGCGCCCGCCCCGCGGGGCCGCCGCGGCTCCTACGCTGCCGCCGTGGACCCCGCACCGTGGTCTCCGTGGTCTCCGTACGACGCGATGGGCGAGGAGTTCGAGCGGCGCGCGCTGCACGGGCCGTTCAACGCCCACTACGACCGCCCTGCGGTGCTCGCCGCCCTGGGCGACGTGGCCGGGCTGCACGTGCTCGACGCGGCGTGCGGGCCGGGCGTCTACGCGCAGGAGCTGCTGGCGGCCGGCGCGCGCGTCAGCGGGTTCGACGCCAGCGCGGTCATGGTCGAGCTGGCGCGGCGGCGGGTGGGCGACCGGGCGCGCATCGAGCTCGCGCGGCTGGGCGAGCGGCTGCCGTGGCCGGACGCGTCGTTCGACGCGGCCGTGTGCGCCCTGGCCATCCACTACGCCGAGGACGAGCCGGCGGCGTTCGCGGAGCTGCACCGGCTGCTGCGGCCCGGCGGGGTGCTGGTCGTCTCCACCCAGCACCCCGCGGCCGACTGGGTGCGCAAGGGCGGCTCCTACTTCGACCGGGTGCTGGAGGCGGACGTGTGGAGCACGCCCTCGGGCCCGCAGGAGGTGCGCTTCTGGCGCGAGCCGCTCTCGCGCCTGTGCGCGGCGGCCACCGGGGCCGGGTTCGTCATCGACCTGCTGGACGAGCCGCGCCCGACGCCGGCCGTGCGCGAGTCGCACCCGGAGGACTTCGCCAGGCTGCAGCGCGAACCGGGCCTGCTGCTGCTGCGGCTGCGCAGGGCCGGCTGACCGGCGGGGCGGGCGCCTCAGAGCCCGCCGCCGCCCGGGCGCATCCAGGCGTTGCGCCCCATCGCCCGCAGCGCCGCGCCCGAGCCGTCCAGCGGCGCCTCCTGACCGGCGCGCAGGGTGTCGTCGTGGGCGGCGCGCCCGGGCCGCCGCCCGCGGCGCAGCGCCCGCACCGCGACCGTGCTCAGCACCACGGCGGGCAGCGCGAGGATCCCGCTCACCAGCACCACGTCCACACGGGCAGTGTGCGCGCCGCGCGGGGTCCGCGCGCGACGGGCGCCGGGCTGCCGGTGAGTTGCCGGTGAGTTGCTGCTGGGTGGCCGGGGTGCCGTGCTCAGCGGGACGGCCGTGCCGCCACGGGCCCCGGGGGGTCGCGGCGGCACGGCCGTCAGCGGGTCAGCGGATGGAGCGGTCGGCCTGCTCGATGAGGGGCTGCAGGTCCTGCGGCGTCATCCGGCGCGGCGCGCCGGGGGCGCCGGTCTCGCTGTAGGCGCCGGCGTAGGCGGGCTGGTCGCGCTGCACGCGCCAGCTGTCGGCCAGCGAGCCGATGTCGAGGACGTCGTAGCCGATGGAGTCGATGAACTCGGCCACGACCCGCTCGGCCCCCTCGTCGTCGCCGGCGATGACCAGGGTGGTGCGGTCGGGCGCGCCCGCCGGGCGGTTCAGGACGGCGAGGTCCTGGGCGAAGATGTTGTTGAAGGCCTTCACGACGCGCGCACCGGCGAAGTGGCGCTGCACGAACTCGCTGGTGGTCAGCTCGTGGCTGTCCAGGACGGCGATGTCGCCGTCGCGCTCGGGGTAGTAGTTGCAGGTGTCGATGACGACCTTGCCGACCAGCGGCTCGGTGGGCAGGTCCGGCACGCGCCCGGTGGGGATGGTCACCACGACCAGGTCGCCCGCCTCGGCGGCCTCGGTCACGCTCGCCGCGCGCGCCTTCGGGCCGAGCTCGTCCACGAGGCCGGTGAGGGACTGCGGGCCGCGCGAGTTCGCGATGACGACGTCGTGGCCGGCGTCGACGGCCAGCCGGGCGAGCGTGCTGCCGATGTTGCCGCTGCCGATGATTCCGATGGTGCTCATGACGCCTGCAAGGTGGTGCGGGTGCGGGGCATTCCCCGCGGCGGGCCGTCCGGGCCCCGCGTCACCCCGTCGGGCGCACCGCGCAGCAGCGGGTGCGCAGGGGTCCCCCCGCGGAGCCGGGCCCGCGGCTGCGCGCGCTCAGGCGGCCAGCGCCTGCCGGCCGGCGCGCTCGCGGTACAGCTCGGCGGCGTCGCGGAAGGCGGCGAGCGCGTAGCCGGGCACGTCCACGCCCTGGTCGCTCGCCCACAGCAGCTGCGACTCCACGCGCGCGATGTCGCGCACATTGCGCTCGATCTCGGCGTCCAGGCCGAGCTCGACGACGACGGCGCCGAACCCGGTGCGCTGCTCGCGGGTGCTGGCACCCACGAGGGAGAACGTGCGCGAGCGCAGGAAGCGCGCCAGGTGCATCTGCCAGGGCGCCAGCGCGCCGCTCTCGACGAGGTGCTGGGCGCTGAGCCGGTAGAACGCGAAGTGGCCGGGCTCCTGGACCTTCACGGCGTCCACGACGGTGCGGCGCACGGCGGTCTCGCCCATCTCGTCCAGGCCCTCGCTCATCGCCCGGTAGGCGAGCATCGCGGACTTCTCGGTGGCCGCGCCGGTCAGGTAGTACATCAGCCGGATCACCTCGTGCACGACGGGCAGGTGCGCCAGCGCGCCGAGCACGCGGACGCGCGGGGCGATCCCGCCGGTGTTCGCCTCGGTCGGCGGCATGCCCAGGTGCTGCGAGAGGGTGTCCAGCACGATGCCGTGGTGCTCCTCCTGCGGGCCCCACACGTCCTGCACGAAGCGGCGGTCCGTCTCGCTGACGCCGGGCAGCAGCACGGCCAGCTCCAGGACGTTGCGCTCGACCTCCATCTCCACGCGGGCCATGTACTCCAGCACCCCGGCGAAGCGCTCGCGCACGGCGCGCGGGTCGCGCACGGTGTAGTCGACCGAGGCGAGGTCGATCGGCGGGTGCTTCTCGCCCAGGCGCTGGACGTGGTCGCGCAGGGTCGCGGCGTCGACGCGGGGTGCGGACACGGTGGTGCTCCTCGGGGACGGTGTCTGGTTGACACCCCTCCTTCGGCACCGCCGGGCCCGTGGATCGCCGCGCTGCTCCATCCGGGTGAGACGGGTCCGCGCGGCGCCGGCGCGCCGGGCCTCAGCGCTTGAGGAAGGAGCGCTCCCCGTGCACCGCCAGCTCGGCCAGGACGGCGTCGGGGTCGCCGGCCTCGATGACCTCCAGCAGGTGGCGGTGGCGCGCGACGTGGGTGGGCAGGTCCTCGTACTCGTGCTCGCGGGTGTAGAGGTTGCGCGCCATGCAGAGCATCACCTGCTGCTGCACGGCGGCGTAGCTCTCGTCGAGGCGGCGGTGCCCGGCGAGGGCGACGATCGAGGAGTGGAAGTCGTAGGCGCTGCGCACCAGCGCCCCGCGGTCCTCGGCCTCGGCGCACTCCTCCATGCGCCGCAGCGCGCGCCGGCACACCTCCAGCCGCTCGGGGTCGCGCACCGGCACGCCCAGCTCCACGCCCAGGCGCTCCAGCGCCGAGCGCAGGGTCAGGATCTCGTACACGTCCTGGTCGGTCAGGGTGGTGACGACGGAGCCGCGGCGCGGGCGGGTCTCGATGAGCCCCTCCTGCTGCAGCAGGCGCAGCGCCTCGCGCAGCGGGGGCCGGCTGATGCCCAGCTCGTCGGTCAGGCGCTCCTCCACGAGCCGGTCGCCGGGGGCCAGCTGCCCGGACAGGATCCGCTGGCGCACCGCGTCGGCGGCCAGGTGCACGAGGCTGGGGGCCTCCAGGCGGCCGCGGCCCGGCCGCCGGGCGAGCACCGGTGGTCCGGCCAGGGGGGTCTCGGCTGCGGTCATCGTGGTCCTCCTCGACGTCGCTCGACCCGGCGGTCTGCTGCACCGGGGGGACCAGGATCCCCCTCGTCGAGCCTCTTGCGCTGCTCTCGCTGTCGGTTGTAGACAATAGGCAACGGCGCGGGGGAGTGCCATCCCCGTCGGGGGACCCCGCCGCAGCCGACCGCGAGCTCTCACCGACGAGAGGAACCACCGTGTCGCTGACCGACCCCGCAACCCGCACCCCCGAGCGCGCCGACACCGGGGACCTCAACAGCCTCTACCGCCACCTGCGCGTCTGCGACGTCGCCGACGCGCTGGACGGCATCGGGTACTTCAACCTCACCCTGATGGACCGCGAGGTCCGCCCGCTGTGGTCGGGCATGAGGTTCTGGGGCCAGGCCGCCACCCTGCGCGCCGTGCCCTCGAACAAGCCGATGTGGAAGCTGGGCTCGACGCAGGACATCGTCGAGGCGCACCGCATCTGGTTCGAGCGCTACCCGATGGAGCGCCTGCCCGACGACCTGCCGCCCGGCCACGTCGTCGTCATGGAGTCCGGTGGCGGTCCCGAGGTGGGTTTCTGGGGCTCGGAGAACTCCATGGCCGCCGTCGGCCGCGGCGCCGTCGGCATCATCACCGACGGGTACTGCCGCGACACCGCCGAGGTCGTCCAGCAGCGCACCCCGGTCGTCAGCCGCCACCGCGGGCGCACCATCATCCCCGGGCGCATCGAGGTCGTCGAGGCGCAGGGCACCATCGCCTGCGGCGGCGTGCAGGTGCGCCCGGGCGACGTGGTCGGGTGCGACGACGACGGCGTCGTGGTGGTCCCCGCCGAGGTGGCCGAGGAGGTCGCCGTGCACGCGCGGGCGATCCTGCTGGCCGACATGAACGCCCGCCGCCGCCACTACGCCGCGCAGGGCAAGCCCATGGACTCCACCGTCGACGTCGAGGCCGTCCTGGCCTACTACGAGGGCGTCTGACCCCTCGCCGGAACGGCCGGCCCGCACCGGGCCGGGCCGCCGACCCCTCACGCCTCCGGGAGGAGAGATGGCAGCGTCGCCAGGAACGTCCCCAGGGACCACGACCGTCGGTTTCGCCGGTCTGGGGAACATCGGCCGGCCCATGGCGTCGGCCCTGCTGAAGGCCGGCTGGTCCCTGACGGTCCTCGACCGCGACCGGGACCGGGCCGCCGCGCTGGCCGAGCACGGCGCTCGCGTGGCGGACGGGCCGCAGGAACTGGCCGGGTGCGAGGTGCTCCTGCTCGCCGTGCCCGACGACGACGCGGTGGAGTCCCTGCTCGACGGGCCCGACGGGTGGTTCGCCGCCGGTGCGGGCGCCGGCGGGCAGCGCACCGCGGTCGTGCACAGCACCGTCCTGCCGCGCACCGCCGCCCGGCTGGCCGAGGTGGCCGCGCAGCACGGCGCGGGCCTGCTCGACGCCCCCGTCAGCGGCGGCGCCGACCGCGCCGAGCGCGGCGACCTGACCATCATGGTGGGCGGGGACGCCGACGTGCTCGAGCGCGTGCGCCCCGTGCTCGACAGCGAGGGCAGCCAGGTGCTGCTCGTCGGGCCCGCCGGGGCCGGCGCGGCCACCAAGCTGGCGAACCAGCTCATGATGCTCTCCGCGCTGGCCGGCGCCCACGAGGCGCTCGACCTCGCCGCCGCCCACGGCGTGGCCGCCGAGGCGGTGTTCGAGGTGGTGGCCTCCAGCACGGGCGACTCCTGGGTGGCGCGCAACTGGGGCTTCTTCGACCGCACCGCCGCCGCCTACGACGCGGCCGGCACCCCGCGCAGCGAACGGCCCTGGAGCAAGGACCTCTTCGAGGTCGTCGCCGCCGCGCGCGCCGCCGACCTGCGCGTGCCGGTCGCGGGCCTGCTGGCGCAGGTGCTCGCCGACCGCGTCGAGGCGCACGCCGCCGCCGCGCGGGAGGGGGAGCGGTGAGCAGCCTGGACCGCGCGGGCGGGCCCGCGCCGCTCGGCGGGCAGGTCGCCGAGGTGGTGCGCGCCCCGCGCCGCGGCCTGGACCCCGCCCCCGGCTCGCCCCGGCTGAGCCGGCGCACCCGCGAGGCGCTGGCCGCCTACGCCTTCCTCGCGCCCTGGGTCGTCGGCCTGGTGGGCCTGACCCTGGGCCCGATGCTGTACTCGCTGTACCTGTCGTTCACGCGGTACGACCTGCTCACCCCGCCGGAGTGGGCAGGCCTGGAGAACTACCGGGCCATGCTGGACGACCCGCGGCTGGCGAAGTCCGTCGAGGTCACCCTCGTCTACGTCGTCATCGCCGTGCCGGCGATCCTCGTGGTCTCCCTCGTGGTGGCGATGGTGCTCGCCCGGGCGATGCGGTTCCTGCCGTTCTACCGCGCGGCGTTCTACCTGCCGTCCCTGGTCGGCGCCAGCGTCGCCGTCTCCCTGCTGTGGCGGCACCTGTTCGCCGGCGACGGCGTCGTCAACGCCCTGCTGGGCGTCGTCGGCATCGAGGGCAGGACGTGGATCGGCGACCCGGACACGGCCCTGTACACGCTGGTGCTGCTGAGCGTGTGGACGTTCGGCTCACCGATGATCATCTTCCTCGCGGGGCTGCGGCAGGTGCCGCGCGACCTGTACGAGGCGGCCGAGGTGGACGGCGCGGGGCCGGTGCGGCGGTTCGTCAGCGTGACGCTGCCGATGATCTCCCCGCTGATCTTCTTCAACGTCCTGCTCACCACCGTCAACGCGTTCCAGGCGTTCACCCCCGCCTACGTCGTCAGCGGCGGCACCGGCGGCCCGGCGGACTCCACGCTCTTCTACACGCTGTACCTGTACCAGCGCGGCTTCACCCAGCTCGACATGGGCTACGCCTCGGCGATGGCGTGGGCGCTGCTGCTCGTGCTCGCCGCCTTCACCGCCGCGATGTTCGCCACCGCACGTTCCTGGGTCCACTACGGAGACGAGAGATGAGCGCTCACGCACCCACCCGGCCGCCGGCCGCGCTGCGGCCCGTCTTCGCGAAGCGGGCCTCGCGCAACGTCGCCGTGCGCGCCGCGGCCCGGCACGCGCTGCTGCTCGCGGTGCTCCTCGTCATCCTCTACCCGCTGCTGTGGATGCTCGGCGCGTCCTTCCGCCCCGAGAACCAGGCGTTCGGCACCCTCGGGCTGTGGCCCAGCGGGTTCACGCTGGACAACTACCGCGACGGCTGGAGCTACGGGACGCTGAACTTCTCCCGCTACTTCGTGAACTCCCTCGTCATCGCCGTGCTGTGCATCGTGGGCAACGTCGTCTCCTGCTCGCTGGCCGCCTACGCCTTCGCCCGGCTGGAGTTCCCCTTCAAGCGGGTGCTGTTCGCCCTCGTGCTGGCCACGCTGCTGCTGCCGTACCAGGTGACGATCGTGCCGCAGTACGTGCTGTTCAACGAGCTGGCCTGGATCAACACGATCATGCCGCTGACGGTGCCGAAGTTCCTCGCCACCGACGCCTTCTTCGTGTTCCTCATGGTGCAGTTCATCCGCACCCTGCCGCGCGAGCTGGACGAGGCCGCCCGCCTGGACGGCTGCGGGCACCTGGGCATCTTCCGCCGCGTCATCCTGCCGCTGTCGCTGCCGGCGATCGGCACCACCGCGATGTTCACGTTCATCCGCACCTGGGACGACTTCCTCGGCCCGCTGCTCTACCTCAACGACCCCGAGCGCTGGACGGTCACGCTCGGCCTGAACGGCTTCCTCGACAACACCGGCGTGTCCTCCTTCGGGCCGCTGTTCGCCATGGCGACGCTCGCCATCGCCCCCATCGTGGGGTTCTTCCTGGTCTCCCAGCGCCTGCTCATCGAGGGCGTCGCGACCAGCGGACTCAAGTGATCCACCCCAGCGGTCCTCAGGAGGGAACGAAGATGTTCACCAGCCACCGCCCGTCCCGCCGCGCCGCCGGCGTCGCCGCCGGCCTGCTCGCCCTCGCCCTGGCCGGCTGCACCGGCGGCACGTCCGTCGGCGGCCAGGCCGCCGCCGAGGGCGCCACGGGTGAGGACGCCGGCCTCGGCGACGTCACCGGCGACATCCGCCTGTCCTTCTGGGGCTCGGGGCTGCGGGTGGAGAAGACCAACGGCGTCTCGGACCTGTTCACCGCCGCCAACCCCGGCGTGACGGTCACCCCGAACTTCACCGACTTCAGCGCCTACTTCCAGAAGCTCAACATCGAGGCCACCAGCGGCAACATGGCGTGCGTCGTGCAGCTGCAGGGCCGCCAGCTCAACGACTACGCGAGCAAGGGCCTGCTCACCGACCTGCAGCCCCTCATCGACTCCGGCGCCATCGACGTCGGCGACATCCCCGAGGACGTCCTCGACACCGGCCGCGGCACCGACGGCAAGCTGTACGAGATCCCCTACGGCGCCGCCTACGACGCCATCATGGTCAACACCACCCTGGCCGAGCAGGCCGGCGTGGGGCTGCCCCCCGACGGCTACACGTGGGACGACTTCGTCTCCTACCTGCAGCGCGCCGCCACCGGGCTGCCCGAGGGCGTGGCCGCCGCCAACCTCGGCGGCACCCTGCCCAACTACTTCATCGAGTACGTGCGCGCCCACGGCGAGGAGCTGTTCGAGGACGGGCAGGCGGCGTTCAGCGAGGACCGGCTCGTGGAGTTCTGGGAGATGTGGGAGCAGCTGCGCCAGGCGGGGGTGACCACCACCGCGCAGGACGAGGCCGCCGAGCCGCCCCAGGTGGAGCAGAGCTACGTCGCCACCGGGCGCAGCATGCTCGACAACAAGCCCGGCAACCAGCTCGGCCAGGCCCGCGGCGCCCTCGCCGGCGCCGCCCCCGGCCAGGAGCTGACCACGGTGCAGCTGCCCAGCGGCCCCGACGGCGGTTCCGGCACGGTGCTGTTCACCTCCGGCTGGTCCATCCCCACCTCGTGCGACAACGTGCCCACCGCGGCGGCTTACATCGACTTCTGGATCAACGACCCCGAGGCCAACAAGCTCTTCGCCTCCAACAACGGCGCCAACACCAACACGGTGCAGCTGCAGGCGCAGCTGGAGGACCCCGCGCTGGACCCGGCCACCCGCCAGGCGCTGGAGCTGTTCCAGCAGATCGTCGAGGACGAGCCGCCGACGGTGCTCTACCCGGCCGGCTACCAGGCGAACTTCGAGACCGCCTTCACCCGCGCGTACGAGGACATCGCCCTCAACGGCGCCGACGTGCGCGCCACCGCCCAGTCCTTCATCGCCAGCCTGAACTCGGCGCTCGCCGCCGCCCAGTGACGCCGGCCGCGGGGGGGGGGGGGGGGCGGGCCCACCACCCGCACGCCCGGCAGGGCGAGCAGGCCCGTGACGAGCCGCTCGCGCAGCAGCGCCTCGTGCGCCTCCAGCGCCCCGGCGGGCAGCGCGGCGAT
>NZ_JBJLRD010000074.1:0-14738 GCF_050871305.1 Kineococcus gypseus
CGGTGGCCTGGTCGTCACCACGCACCGCGGGCTGGAGGCCCTCACCAGGGCGGGCGTCGACGCCGCGACGCTGAACCGCATCGCCGACGCCGCGATCGACGGCATCGCCCTCGACCCCTCGCGCGCGTAGGCGGCCGCCACCCGCCCGGGCCGCCGGCGCCGTTCCCCGCGTCCTGCGGGGAAGTGCCCACACCCCCGGGTGGGCACGGGCAGACTGCCGTCCCGGGGCCGGACGAGCGGGACGAGGAGCACCAGGTGCGACGTGCACGGGCGGGAGCCGCGACCGCGGTGCTGGTCGTGGTGAGCCTCGCCGGCTGCGGCGGCGCCGTGGAGGACGCCGAGGAGCAGCTGAGCGAGCACTTCCTCGACCCGCTCACCGAGGCGGGCATCACCCAGGTCGTGGAGAGCACCTGCCGCTTCGGCACGGACGTCGACGCCGTCTGGCACCTGCAGACCGCCATCCGGCTGCAGGCGCCGCAGCAGGAGGTGGCCGACGTCCTCGCCGCCTCCGACGTCGTCGTCGAGCCCGACCGGGAGCCGCGCCCGGTGTGGCAGGACGGCGTCCAGCTTGGCGGCGGTGGGGGCTGGCCGGGTCAGGGCAGGTACGGCTGGCACGGCGACACCAGCGCCGCGGGCGAGGAGACGCTGCTGCGCGTGGTATTCGACGACGCCGAGCACGACGGTGTGGGCAGCAGCATCGGCTGGGCCGAGCTCTGCCCGGAGGCGGTGGCGGACGGCGGTGCCGGGGCGCCCCCGCCGCGTCGTCGAGCTGAACGCTCCCCGTCCTCGTCCACCCGGTGCGGTGGAGCCCGCAGCCGGCAGCCCGCCCGGCCGCCGGGGCGTGCGGTCGCGTCACCACCCGCCCAGCGCGGCACCGGCAGCCGGGGCGCCCCGCCGCCAGGCGGTGGCCACCGCGTTCTTGCCGGTGTTCTTCGCCTCGTACATCGCCGCGTCGGCCGCGCGCACCAGGTGCGCGCCGCTGAACGGCACGGGGGTGCCGTCGGCGCCACCGGTGGCGGCGACGCCCACGCTGGCCCCGATGCGCACGGCGGTGCCCTCCAGCTGCACCGGCCGGCGCAGCGAGCGCACCAGGTCCTCGGCCAGCCGCGCGCTGTCCTCGCGGTCCAGGCCGTGGACCAGGACGGCGAACTCGTCGCCGCCCAGGCGCGCGCACGTGCTGCCCACCGGCGCCAGGTGGCGCAGGCGCGCGGCGACCTCCACGAGCAGCGCGTCCCCGGCGGCGTGACCGAGCTCGTCGTTGACGGGCTTGAAGTCGTCCAGGTCGACGAAGAGCAGCGAGACCGCGCCGCGGGCCTCGCCGCGGGTCTCCGCCAGGGCCTGCTCGACCGCGTCGCGGAAGGCGGTGCGGTTCAGCAGGCCCGTCAGCCCGTCGGTGCTGGCCTGGCGCGTCAGGGCGTGGTGCACGGCGCTGTTGCGCATCGCCAGGGCGACCTGGTTCATCAAGGAGCGCACGGCCAGCACGGCCTCCTGCGGCACGCGCCCGGGCGCTCCCAGCACCATCCAGCTGCCCTCGGGCTGCCCGGCCAGCGGCAGGGCCAGCCAGGCGCAGCGCCGCCCCACCAGCTCGTCCAGGAGGCCGGTGCCGACGACGGCGCCGTCCTGCCCCGCGGTGGCCGTCACGACCTCGCGGGGCAGCGCGTCGGGCAGGCGCGCGAAGGAGCCCGCGGAACCCGCTGTGGTCAGCGAGCCGTCCGGTCCCGGCAGCAGCACCAGCATGCGCAGCCCCGGGGTGGCCTCGCAGATCCGCCTGCTGGTGGCGCCGGCCTGCTCCAGGATGCGCTGGGGATCGGTCAGCGAGAGCAGCGACTCGCCCACGGAGGCCAGTGCTGCGTCGCGCCCGGCCGCCTCCTCGCGGGAGAACAGGCACGCCGCCAGCAGCCGACCGGTGATGACGACGATGAACATGATCGGCAGGGCGCCCACCACCGGGGCCGGGGACGTCGAGGTGCCCTGCCCGGCCACCAGGGACCACAGCGGCACGCTGGCGACCATGCCCGCGCCGTAGACGGCGCAACGCACCAGGGCCTGGAGCATGGAGCCGTAGAGCCCGCGGAACCACAGGCCGGGGAAGGTGAAGCACAGCACGACCGCCGGCTGGGGGCAGGCCACGGCCACGCACACCAGGCCGACCGCGTCGACGAGGTCGAGCCACAGCGAGCAGCGGCGCAGGACGTACCCGGTGGTCCAGGAGGCGATCAGCAGCCCGGCGCCCAGCAGCGTCCACCCGGCCCCCCCGGGCGTGGGCATCGTCAGCGGCGCGGGCAGGGTCAGCAGCAGCGCGGCCACGGCGGAGACGAGGTAGAGCCAGCGCATGCCCTCCACGGTGGCCTTCGGGCGCTCGAGCCTGAGACCCGACGGGCGCAGCAGCGCAGCCGTCCGGGTCCACACACCGCGCACCGGCACCGCGTCTTCGCGTCCGCCGCTCATCACCCCTCCTCACCACGCGCGCTGTGCTCGATCACTCCTGCCTGACCGGTACGGCCGCGCCGGAACGCATCCTGCACCGACACCTGCGCTTCGTCTGCCGCTCCGAGGCGCTTGAGGGTTCAGGCACCCGGACCACCCGCACGCCGCAGCGCCCACGGACGACCGCCCGTCCACGCCGGACCCCCGGCCGGGCCGGTGCGTCCGTCCGCGGGCGGGGGACGCCGGGAAACCCCGTGACGCCGGTGCTCGCGAGCGGGACGATCGGTGGCGTGGAGGGGGAGGGGACAGGGCGCGTCGAGGTCGTCGTCGCCCACGACGAGCGCGCGACCCTGCGCGTCGGGGACGTGTTCCTCAAGGTGGACGCGGACCGGGCGCGCACCGACGTCGAGGTCCGGGCCATGGCCCTGGCGCCGGTGCCCACCGCGCGCGTCCTGTGGCGCACCCCGCCGGTGCTGGCGCTGGCCGCGGTGCCCGGCGAACCGCTGGGCCGGCTGGGCGAGGCTTCGAGCGCCTCGCCGGCGGCGTGGGCCGCGGCGGGCGCGGCGGTGCGGCGGCTGCACGGGGCGCCGCTGCCGCCGTGGCCCGGCCGGCGCCTGGACGAGGTCGCCGAGCGCCTGGACCGCGAGTGCGGCTGGCTCCTGGCGAACGGCGTGCTGCCCGCCGAGCTGGTCACCCGCAACCGCGAGGTGGCGCGCGCCGTGCTGCGGCCGTGGGCGCCGGTGTTCGCCCACGGCGACCTGCAGACCGGCCACGTGCTCGTCGAGGACGACGAGGTGACCGGGGTGCTCGACTGGTCCGAGGCGGGCCCGGGCGACGCCCTGTTCGACCTCGCCGTCCTGACGCTGGGCCACGAGGAGCGCCTCGGCGACGTCCTGGCCGGGTACGGCGGCGACGCCGACCTGGACGTGGACCTGGACGTGCTCCGCGGGTGGTGGTCCTGGCGGAGCCTGACGGCCGTGCGCTGGCTCCTCCAGCACGGTTTCGACCCGTCGGCGCCGGGCTGCGAGGTCGACGTGCTCCGGGCCCGGCTGTGACGCCGCGCGGGCTGCCGGGGCCGGAGCCGCGCCGCCTCAGACCAGCACCAGCACCCCGGCGCAGACGGACGCGCACGTGCGCACGTGGTTCCACCGCCCCCAGCGGGCCACGTACCGCTCGAACGGGACCCCTGCGGCGGCGAGGCGCTCGTTCAGCGGCACGTGCACCAGGGCCGTCACGGCGAGAACCCCGAGCAGGTACGCCCCGCACCCGGCCACGGCCAGGGGCTGCGCCTGCCGCACCGCCAGGACGCCGAGCGCCGCGCACGCCGCCGCCGTCGCGAACAGCGCCACCAGCAGGGGCGCCCGCACGGCGAGCGCGTTCACCGAGCGCATGGCCTCGGCGCCGCGCTCCCCGGGCAGGCGCGCCAGGGCCGGCAGGACGAACCCGGAGAACGCGAAGAACACGCCGCCCACCAGCAGGCAGCCCGTGCCGGCGAGCAGGGTCAGGACGCGCACCGGTCCCACGCCCCGCCGGCCGCCGCGCGCCGCGCGTACTCCTCGAAGGGGCGCGCCGGCCGCCCCAGGGCTCGCCGCACCCCGTCGCCGAGGTGCTGCCCGCGCCCGTCGAGCACCTCGGTGAACAGGTACCGCAGCAGCGAGACGACCTCGGCGGGAACCCCCTGCGCGGCCAGTTCCTCGGCGTGCTGCTGCGCGGGCACCCGTTCGTAGCGGACCGCGCGGCCCGTGGCGGTGGAGATGCGTTCCAGCGCCTCGGGGAAGGACAGCAGCTGCGGCCCGGTCACCTCGTAGGTGGCGCCGGCGTGCCGCTCGTCGAGCAGCGCGGCGGCGGCGACGTCGGCGACGTCCTCCACGTCGACGAACGGCTCGCGCACCAGCTCGTCCACCGGCAGGCGCACCAGCCCGGCGCGCACGTCCTCCACGAGGAACTTCTCGTCGAAGTCCTGCATGAAGAAGCTCGCGCGCACCACGGTCACCGGTACCGGTGCGCCCGCGGCGCGCACCGCCTCCTCGGCGCGCTGCGCCTGCTCCTCCCCGCGCCCGGAGAGCAGCACCAGCCGCTCCAGGCCGCGCTCGCGGGCCAGGCCGGCCAGGGCCGCGACCGCTCCCGGGGCGCCGGGCACGGCCAGGTCGGGGGCGAAGGCGAGGTAGGCGGCGCGGGTGCCGTCGAGGACCGGGCCCCAGGTGGCCGGCTCGGACCAGTCGAAGGCCGGTCCGGCCCGGCGCGAGCCGATGCGCACGGGGCAGCCGGCGGCGGCGATCCGGCGGGCCACCCGGCGCCCGCTGGTGCCGGTGCCGCCGAGGACGAGGACGGGTCGGGGGTCTGGGGAGGTGTCGTTCACGGCTCCCAGCCAAGCGCCGCAGCGAGCGCACCGACATGGTCGTGACCCGCAGGAGCATGCGCCGCAGTCTCACCGGGAAGGGGGTGCGGGTCGTACGCTCGCTCCTCGTGGACCCCTTGGCCGGTCTGCTCCAGGACCCGCGGGCGCGGGGCGCCTTCGTGCTGCGCTGCGAGTTCGACCCGCCCTGGGCGCTGCGCGTGCAGGACGAGGCGCCCCTGAGCGTCGTGGCGCTCGTGCGCGGCGGCGCGTGCCTGGTGCCCGACGGCGGTGGCGCGCACCACCTGCGCGCCGGCGACGTCGCCGTGGTGCAGGGACCGCAGCCGTACCTCGTCGCGGATGCGCCCACCACTCCCGTGCAGGCGGTGATCCACCCCGGCCAGCGCTGCACCACCCCCGACGGCGTGCAGGTGCCGCTGACGTGGCAGGGCACCCGCACGTGGGGAGGCTCCCGCGAGGGGGCCACCCGGCTGCTCACCGGCACCTACCGGCGGCCCGGTGAGATCAGCCGGCGCCTGCTCAGCGCCCTGCCGCGCACCGTCGTGGTGCGCGCGGGCCCCAGCACCGACGCCCTCGTCGACTGGCTCTCGCGCGAGGTCGAGCGCGAGGAACCCGGCCAGGACGCCGTGCTGGACCGCCTGCTGGACCTGCTCCTGGTCGCGGTGCTGCGCACCTGGCTGGCGCGGCCGGACGTCCGCGCGCCCGGCTGGTACGCCGCCGCCGGCGACCCCGTCGTCGGTCCCGCCCTGCGGCTGCTGCAGTCGGCGCCGCAGCGCTCCTGGAGCGTGGCCGCGCTGGCCGCCGAGGTCGGCACGAGCCGAGCCACCCTGGCCCGGCGCTTCACCGACCTGGTCGGCGAGCCGCCCATGGCGTACCTGACCTCCTGGCGCCTGGACCTGGCCGCCGACCTGCTGCGCGAGCCCGGCGCCACCGTCGCGGCGGTGGCCCGCCGCGTCGGCTACGGCAGCCCCTTCGCGCTCAGCGCCGCGTTCAAGCGCGAGCGCGGCACCAGCCCCAGCCGGTACCGCGCCGGGCGGGAGGAGGAACCGGCGGGTCCGGCGGGTTCCCCGGGGCCCTGACGCACGGGCGGGAGCGCCACGGGCGGACGCTCCCGCAGCGCGCCGGTGCGAGCGGTGGCGGTCGGGGCGATCCGTGCGCTGTGATGCGCGGGTGAGCGCTCCCGCCCGGTTCAAGGACCTGTGCCTCGACGCCCGCGACCACCAGGCCCTGGCCGACTGGTGGTGCCGGGCCATGGGGTACCGCCGCCACGTCGGGCCCGGCGGTCCCCGCCCGGCGTCCGACCCGGTGCCGATCGTCGACACCACCGGTGCGGGACCGCTGCTGTGGGTGGTGCCCGTGCCCGAGGAGAAGGTGGTCAAGAACCGCATGCACCACGACGTCGTGGGCGACGTCGACGCCCTCCTCGCGTTGGGGGCCGTCCTGGTGCGCCGCCGCGGCGAGGACCGGGCCTGGGACGTGCTGGCCGACCCGGAGGGCAACGAGTTCTGCGTCTTCGCGCCGTGAGCGGGCGGCGCCGCGTCGCCGATGAGTTCGGCGGCCGCGGCGGGTCGGAAGGGTGTCGGCCCGGACCCGCCGGGCGGCGAGGGCCACCCGGCCCGGTCCCCAGGAGGTCCCCGTGGTCGCCAGCCTCAGCCCCTACGTCTCCCTCCCCGGCACCGCCCGCGAGGCGCTGGAGTTCTACCGCTCGGTGCTCGGCGGGCAGGTGGGCATCTCCACGTTCGCCGAGTTCGGCGCGGGCGGCGAGGGCGTCGACCCCGACGGCGTCATGCACGGCCAGCTCGACACCCCGTCCGGTTTCACGCTCATGGTCTCCGACGCGATGCCCGGGATGTCCTCGGCCACCGGCGGCAACCTCGCCCTGTGCCTCTTCGGCGACGACCTCGAGCTGCTGCGCGGGTTCTTCACGGGCCTGGCCGAGGGCGGGAAGGTCACCACGCCGCTGGAGGCGCAGGTGTGGGGCGACCAGTACGGCGCCCTGACCGACCGCTTCGGCGTCGACTGGATGGTCAACGTCTCCGCCCCCGCCCACGCCTGAGCGGAGCCGGCGGCGTTGACGGTGCCCGCGCCCGCGCTCCACAGTGCTCGCGTGGAGCGGCGGATCGACACCGACCCGGCGGGCCCGCGCGGCGCCGTGGACGGGTGGGCGCTCGAGACGGGCCCGCTGGTGACCGCCGCGTGGCTGCTGGTCGTGCTGGCCCTGGCCGGCGCCTACGGAGCCGGGGTGCTGTGGCCCTACTACGCCAACGACCTGGACGCCGTGCCGCTGGCGCAGGTCGCCTCCGGCGCGCACGACCCGAAGGGCCTGTGGCCGGCGGTGGGCGGGCCTGCGTGGCTGCACGACGTGGGCGCGTGGTCCCTGGGGGCGCTCCTGCTGCTGCTGCCCTCGGCGGTGCTGAGCGTGTTCGCGCTCCTCTCGGCGCGCCGGCGGGCCCGGCGCGGGCGAGTGCTCGTCCTCGCGCTCGTCCTGAGCGTCTCGGTGGCGGTGGTGGCGGTCCAGCTCTCGCCCCTCGGCAGGGCGCTGGCGAGCTGGGTGCTCGACTGACGCGCCGGGCTCGTGCGGCGGCGTCCCCGTGGCGCCGCCGGGAGCGACGAGTCCCCGGGCTCCGGGCGGTCCACACCACTGACGACACCGAGACCGACGACACCGGCACCGACGACAGGAGAGCACCGTGCCCGAGATCACCAAGGGACCCGCGTCCTACTTCCCCGCGATCGAGGCGAAGTACGGGCACCCCGTCGCGCACTGGCAGCGGCTGCTGCGCGAGCACCGCGCCCACCACCCCGACGCCCGGCACACGGAGCAGGTCGCCTGGCTCAAGAGCGAGCACGGCATGGGCCACGGGCACGCCAACGCGCTGGTGGCCGCCACCCGCGCCGAGGACGAGCGCGCCTGACCCGCCCGCGCCCGGGCAGCCCACCGCCGCCGGTCCCCCCCCGGCGTCAGCGCCGCCGACGCCCCGTGCGTCGGCCGGGTGCTCGGCCACCCCTGCGCGCACCGCGTCGCCGAGCTGCAGCGCGTCACCGCCGCCGCGCAGGGCTGACGCCCGCACCCGCGCGGGGGGACCTGCGGCGGACCCGGGCCGCGACCCGCGGCGGACCCGCCGGGTGCGCGCCGGCTGCCACGATGCCCCCACCCGAGACCGACCCCAGGGGGAGAACCGTGGACCAGCCCCAGCCGCCCGGCCCCGCGCCGGCCCTCGCCCTGCGCGGGCTGACGAAGCGGTTCGGCGACACCCTCGCCGTCGACGCCCTCGACCTCGACGTGCCGGCCGGCTCGTTCTTCGGCGTCGTGGGCCCCAACGGCGCGGGCAAGACCACCACCCTGTCCATGGCCACCGGGCTGCTGCGCCCCGACGCCGGGCGCGCGTTCGTCCTCGGCGCCGACCTGTGGGCCGACCCGATCGCCGGCAAGCGCCTGCTGGGCGTGCTGCCCGACGGGGTGCGGCTGTTCGACCGCCTCACCGGCACCGAGCTCGTGCGCTACGCCGGCCTGCTGCGCGGGGTGCCGCGCGAGGTCGTCGAGCAGCGCGTGCCCGAGCTGCTCGACGCCCTGGGCCTGGCCGACGCCGCCGGCACCCTCGTCGTGGACTACTCCGCCGGCATGACGAAGAAGGCGGCGCTGGCGTGCGCGCTCGTGCACGCCCCGCGCCTGCTCGTGCTCGACGAGCCCTTCGAGGCCGTCGACCCCGTCAGCGGCGCCACCATCCGCTCGCTGCTGACCTCCTACGTCGCCGGCGGCGGCACCGTGGTGCTCTCCAGCCACGTCATGGACCTGGTGGAGCGGATGTGCGACCACGTCGCCGTCATCTCCGCCGGGCGCGTGCTGGCCGCCGGCGACCTGGCCAGCGTGCGCGGGGCCGGCACGCTGGAGGAGCGCTTCGTCGACCTCGTCGGCGGCGGGCGCGACCTGACCGGCTCCCTGGACTGGCTGCGCTGATGATCGCCACCCTGGTGCGCCTGAAGCTGACCCTGCTGCGCAACGGCCTGCGGCGCAGCCCGTGGCAGGTCGTGGCCCTGGTGCTGGGCCTGCTCTACGCCGTCTCGGTCGTCACCGTCGTGGGTGCCGGGCTGGTCGCGCTGCGCTTCACCGGCGCCGACGTGGCCGGGGCCGTGGTCGTCGGCGCCGGGACGCTGGCGGTGCTGGGCTGGGCGCTGCTGCCGCTGGTCGCCTTCGGCGTGGACGAGACGCTGGACCCGGCGCGCTTCGCCACCTCCGCGGTGCCGCGCCGCCAGCTCGTGCCCGGACTGCTGCTGGCCGGGTTCGTGGGCCTGCCCGGCCTGGTCACGCTGCTGCTGTCGCTGGCCGCCGCCGCGGCGCTGGCGCGCTCGCTGCCCGCCGCCGCGATCGCCGTGGCCGGCGCGCTGCTCGGGGCGCTGACCGCCGTGGCCGCCTCCCGCGCCAGCACCACCGCGGCCGCCGCGCTGCTGCGCGCGCGCCGCGCCCGCGACGTCGTCGTCCTCGTCGTCGGCCTGCTCGTCGTGCTGCTGGGCCCGGGCATCAACCTCGTCGCCCAGCGCGTCGAGGGCGGCGCCGGGGACCTGGCCGGGCTCGGGCGCGACGCCGCCGCCGTGGCCGGCTGGACGCCGCCGGGCTTCGCCTGGGCCGCCGGCGCGGACGCCGCCGCCGGGCGCTGGGGCACCGCGCTGCTGCGCCTGGTGCTGGCCGCGGCCGTGCTGGCCGCCGTGCTGGGCGCCTGGGCGCTGGCCCTGGGCCGCTCGGGCACCGGGCCGGCCACCGGCGGCGGGCCCGCCCGCAGCGCGGCGGTGCGCGGCGGGGGGCTGCTGGAGCGGCTGCCGGCCACGCCCGCCGGGGCCGTGGCCCGCCGCTGCCTGACCTACTGGCGCCGCGACCCGCGCTACCTCGTCTCCGCCGGCTCCCTGGCGGTGGTGCCGCTGCTGCTGGTGGTGCTGCCGCTGTCCGCCGGCGACGGCAGCGGGCGCTGGCTGCTCGCCACCGGTCCGCTCGTCGCGTTCGTCACCGGCTGGTCGCTGCACGACGACGTGGCCTACGACCACTCCGCGTTCGCCCTGCACGTGGCCGCGGGCGTGCGCGGGCGCGACGACCGCGCCGGGCGCGTGCTGGCCGCGGCCGCCTGGCAGGTGCCCGTGGTGCTCGTCCTCGCCGTCGCCGGCGCCCTGGTGCCCGGGCGTGCCGACCTGCTGCCGGCGGTGCTCGGCGCCTGCGCGGCGCTGCTCGGCGCCGGCTACGGCGTCTCCAGCGTGGCCAGCGCCCTGGTGCCGTACCCGGTCGCCGCCCCCGGCGGCAACCCCTTCTCCACCCCGCGCGGTGCCGCCACGGCCACCGTGCTCGTGCAGCTCGCCACCACCGCCGCCACCACCGTCCTGGCGCTGCCGGCGCTGGTCGCGCTGGTGCTGGCGCTGACGTGGACGCCGTGGGCGGGCGCGGCCGGCCTCGTCGTCGGCCTCGCCCTCGGCGGGCTGTGGACGTGGCTGGGCGTCACCCGCGGCGGCGCCCTGCTCGACCGCCGCGCCCCCGAGGTGCTGGCGGTGGTCAGCCGCTCGTGAGCGGTCCCGGCGGTGTGCCCGGGGGCGTGCCCGGCGGTTCGAGCACCGCCCTGGCGCTGGCCGTGGTGCTGCTGGCCGCCCTCGCGGTGGGCGCCGGGCGCCTGGGGGGCCTGCGCCAGGGCCGCGAGGTCGTCGTGGCCACCGCGCGCGCGGTCGTGCAGGTGCTGGCCGTGGGCCTGGTGCTCGGCGCGGTGCTGCGCACCCCCGCCCTGGCGCCGCTGTACCTGGCGCTGGCCCTGGCGGTGGCGTCGTGGACCTCCGCCCGGCGGCTGGGCGCGCTGCGCACCTGGCCGCTGACGGCTGCGGCGATCGCCGCAGGCACCGCCCCGGCCATCGCTGTCGTCGTGGCCACTGGGGCCCTGCCGGCGCAGGCGCTGCAGGTGGTGCCCTTCACCGCCCAGCTCGTCGGGGGCGCGATGGGCGCCACCACCCTGGCCGGCCGGCGCCTGCTCGACGACGCCGCCGAGCGCTGGGACCTCGTGGAGGGCTGGCTCGCCCTGGGCGCCACCCCGGCGCGGGCGGTGGCCGACCTCGGGCGCACCGCCGCCGCGCGCGCCCTGGCCCCGGCGCTGGACCAGACCCGCAACGTCGGCCTGGTCACCCTGCCCGGCGCCTTCGTCGGGCTGCTGCTGGGCGGGGCCACGCCGCTGCAGGCGGCCCGCGTGCAGCTGCTCGTCCTCGTCGGGCTCGTGGCCGCCGAGACCGTCGCGGCGGTGCTCGTCACGCGGCTGCTGGGGGCGCGGGTGCGCACCCGGCCCGCGCGCTGAGCCCCCGCCGGCGACGGAGGGCCCCGGGGGACGACGAAGGGCCCCGTCCAGCGGTGGACGGGGCCCTCCGGGGTCAGGCGAGGTTGCTCAGAGAGCGCGGACCTGGTCGGCCTGCGGGCCCTTCTGGCCCTGGGTGACCTCGAACTCCACGCGCTGGTTCTCCTCCAGCGAGCGGTAGCCGTTGCCGGTGATCGCCGAGTAGTGGACGAAGACGTCGGGACCGCCGCCGTCCTGCTCGATGAAGCCGTAACCCTTCTCAGCGTTGAACCACTTGACGGTGCCCTGGGCCATTCCTACTCCAACACGTTCCAGTCGGTGCGGGACCCGCGCTCGTGCGGGCCCCGGGCTGAGTGGGAACGCCACGCCGGTCCCGGCCGGGGCCGGGGCCGCGCGACGCCCGCAACGAACTCCGCGGGCGTTCAGAACGATCGAGGAGCTGCGCTAGCTGCAGCCGTTCGGAAGCTAACACGACACCCGTGACCGTGCGCAAGACCTCGATCGCGCCGCCCCCCGCCCGGGTGACCGAGCGTGACTGCATCGCGACCGCACTGTGATCACGCGGGGTCGTCGAGGGGGTGCGCCGCGTCGAGGGCCGCCACCGCCAGCACCACGCAGGCCGCGGTCCAGCCCAGCGGGGCGGGCCCGCCGGGGGAGCCGTCGGCGGTCACCTTCTCCGGCAGGCTGCCCCACGGCGCCCGGTGCCGCGCCAGCCAGCCCAGCCAGCGCCGGGCCTGCTGCTCGCGCCCGGAGGAGGCCGCCGCCAGCGCCACCAGCGCCACCTCCGGCGTCCACGAGACGCCGTCGGCCTTCCAGCCCGCGCCCGGGGCCAGCCCGCCGGCGGGGCGCAGCGCCCGCACCTGGTACGCGTCGAAGGCCGCCAGCACCGGCGCGGCCGGCACCTCCGGCGCGAAGGGCGGCAGCAGGAACGTCACCGCCGCGTCCACCCCGCCGGTCTCCACGCCCGGCACGGCGTAGCGCTCGTAACCGCCCGGGGCGAAGCGCTCGTGCAGCAGCGCCTCCAGGGAGCCCGCGGCCGCGCGCAGCCGGCGCGCGCGGGTGCGCTCGCCCAGCAGCGGGTGCAGCCCGGCCGAGGCGCGCAGGCCCGCCACCAGCGGCGCCACCGTGCCCAGGGTCAGCTCCGCCTCGCGGCGCTCCCAGTAGTCCGAGGACGGCGCGGGCAGCGCGGTGCCGTCGGCGGTGGCCGCCAGCGCGAAGCGCGTGGCGCCCTCCAGCAGCCCGCGCAGCGGCTCCAGCTCGGCGCGCGCCCGCGCCGGGGAGGGCGCGTCGGCCAGCACCCTCCCCAGCGCCCACAGCGCCCAGCCGGCGCCGTCGGCCTGCCGCCCGCGCCCGTCGGGGGTGCCGCTGCCGTCGAGCAGGTAGCGCGCCTCGAAGCCGCCGTCGGCGTGCTGCACCCGCGCCAGGAAGCCCAGCACGCGCAGCGCCTCCTCGCGGTGGCCGGTGGCCGACAGCGCCACGGCGGCGAAGGCGGAGTCGCGCGGCCAGGCGTAGGCCCACCGGTCGGCGGGCCCGGCGGCGACGGCGCCGTTCGCGCCGGTCAGCGCGCGCAGGTCCAGCAGCGCCCGGCGCACCAGCGCCTCGTGCGGCCCGCCGGCCCCGGGCACCTCGCCGGCCGCCAGCCAGGCCGCGTCCTGCGCGGGGTCGGGCGCCGGTGCGCCGCCCGCGCCGCGCCAGGAGGCGTCGTTGAGCAGCACCGGGGCGGGCACCGCCTCGGAGCGCTCGGGCAGCGCGGTGAGGGTCAGGCCCGCCACCAGGCCCGCCACCACCGCCAGGACCGCCGCGCCGCGCCGCGCCACGGGCCACCTCCTGCTCGCCGTCGACCGCCGGGGTGCGGCGGGGGTCCGGCGACCGTAACCGCTGCCCGGGGCGGCGGTCAGCGGTTCGCCCGGGTCCGCGGCCGGCGGGGAGCGAGCGGGAGCGCGGGGCGGTGCGGCGGCCTCAGGGCAGCGCGGCGCCGATGAGGACGCGGGCGGCCTCGCGCGCGTGCCGGGCCGCCTCGGGGCTGCCGGCGATCGCGGCGGTGGTCTGGGCGCCCTCGGCGAGGAGGGCCAGCTGCGGGGCCAGGGCGGGGGGTGCGCCGGCCTCCGCGGCGACCTCGGCGAGGTAGCGCTGGAAGGACTCCTTGTGCTCGCGGGCCAGCTGCGCCAGGTGCGGCGAGACGGCGCCCAGCTCGCCGAAGGCGTTGATGAACGCGCAGCCGCGGTAGCCGTCGGTGCCGAACCAGTCCTCGAGGAAGTCGTAGACGGCGAGCAGCCGGTCCCGCGGGGTGCCGGCCGAGCCCACCGCCGCGCTCACCCCGCGCGTCCACTCCTCGTGCCGGGCGTGCAGGACGGCCTCGATGAGGGCGGTCTTGGAGGGGTAGAGCTGGTAGATGCGCTTGAGCGCGACGCCGGAGGCGGCCCGCAGCTCGTCCATGGAGACCGCCTGGTAGCCGCGCTCGGCGAAGAGCCGCGCGGCCGCGTCCAGGACGCGCTCCGCGGCCGCCGCGCCGACCTCGCCGACCTCGTCCCGCACTGCCACCGCTCCAGCGTACGCCCGCGAGAGCGCTCGTTCTCACGTCGGGCCCCCCACCCCTTGACAGTGAGAACGGTCGTTCTCTAGCGTCGCGGCCGGCGGCGTCGACCACGCCGCGCGACCCCAGCACCGAGGAGACGAGCATGGCCACCCTCACCGTCACCCACTCCGGCGAGACCCTCGAGCTGCACTACGACGACCGCGGCAGCGGGCAGCCCGTCGTCCTCATCCACGGCTACCCCCTCGACGGCGACTCCTGGTCCGCCCAGAGCGCCGCGCTGCTCGAGGCCGGGTACCGCGTCGTCACCTACGACCGCCGCGGCTTCGGGCGCTCATCGAAGGTCGAGAGCGGCTACGACTACGACACCTTCGCCGCGGACCTCAACGCGTTGCTGGAGCAGCTGGACCTGCGCGACGCGGTCCTCGTGGGCTTCTCCATGGGCACCGGCGAGGTGGCGCGCTACCTCAGCCGCTACGGCTCGGCGCGCGTGGCCAAGGTGGCCTTCCTGGCCAGCCTGGAGCCCTTCCTGCTGCGCACCGACGACAACCCCACCGGCGCGGTCGACCAGGCCTTCATCGACGGCTCCATCGCCACCGTCAAGGAGGACCGTACCGCCTGGTTCGACTCCTTCTTCGACAACTTCTACAACCTCTCCGACACGCTGGGCACCCGCCTGACCCAGGAGCAGCTCGACGAGAGCAAGCGCGTGGCGCAGCAGTCGGGCGAGGTGGCGGCCTGGGCCGCGGTGCCCACCTGGATCACCGACTTCCGCGCCGACATCCCGAAGATCGACGTGCCTGCGCTGATCCTGCACGGCACCGCCGACCACGTGCTGCCGATCGAGTCCACCGGCCGCCCCTTCCACGAGGCGCTGCCCTCGGCCACCTACGTCGAGGTCGACGGCGCCCCGCACGGCCTGCTGGCCACCCACGCGGACGAGGTCACCCGCGCCCTGCTCGACTTCCTCGGCCGCCCCGCGGCCTGACGCGACCGGCGGCGCCGTCCTCCCGGGCGGCGCCGCCCCCGCGCCGTCGTGCGCGGCCGGGCCGGCGTGCCGGCCCGCGGCGGCGGTCGCCGCCGCGCCCTTCTGCGACCGCCGCCCCGCCTT
>NZ_JBJLRD010000075.1:0-14574 GCF_050871305.1 Kineococcus gypseus
AGGCCCGCGACCGCGTCGCGGGCCTCGGCACCGACCTCGTCCAGGTCCGCGTAGCGCGCCGAGAAGTGCGTGAGCACCAGCCGGCGCACGCCCGCGCGCGCGGCCGCCTCCCCGGCCTGGCGCGCGGTCAGGTGCGCGTGCCGCTCGGCCAGGTGCGCGTCGCGGTGCAGGTAGGTGGACTCCACCACCGCCAGGTCCGCCCCGCGCAGCAGCTCCTGCACCGCCGGGCACGCCCGGGTGTCCATCACCAGGGCGAAGACCTGCCCGCGGCGCGGGCCGGTGACGTCGGCCAGCCGGGTCCCGCGCAGCTCCCCCCCGCGCTGCAGCGCGCGCACCTCCGGCCCGGCGATCCCGGCGGCCGCCAGCGCCCCGGGCAGGAAGCGCACCCCGTCGGGCTCGACGAGGCGGTAGCCGACGGCGGGCACCCGGTGCTCCAGGGCCCGCGCCACCAGCGCGCACCCGGCCACCTGTGCCACCGGCACCTCCTCCCCGAGCACCGGCACCCCCCGCACCCGCACGTCGACGTCCGCGTCGGCCACCGCGGCCAGCGCCCGCAGGTGCGGCACCGCCTCCTCGGGCCCGTGCACCTCCACCGCCCGCCCGGGGCTGTCCAGCGCCATGCGGTTGAGCACCCCCGGCAGGCCCATGCAGTGGTCGTTGTGCCGGTGCGTCACGCACACCCGCTCCACGCGGGGGGAGGCGACGCCGGCGAGGACCATCTGCCGCTGGGTGCCCTCACCGGCCTCGAAGAGCACCGAGGTGGAGTCCCACCGCAGCAGGTAGCCGTTGTGGTTGCGGGTGCGGGTGGGCGCCTGGCTGGCGGTGCCCAGGACGACGAGTTCGCGCGCTGCCACCGCCCCAGCCTGCCCGCCCGCGGGTGCGCCCTCGACGGCGGGGGACCGGAGCGGCACCACGTCGCCGTCCCCACCGGGAGGAGCACCCCGTGCGACGCGGCCGTGGTGAGCGACCTCCTCGTCGTGCTGCGCGGGGGCGCGCGCCTGCGGGTGCGGGCGGTGGTGGGGAGGAGCACAGTGGGTCCGGGAAGGACCGTCGACCCACGTCTGAGGAGCCGCTCGTGCGCGCCATGGTCTACCGGGGGCCCTACCGGGTGCGTGCGGAGGAGAAGGACGTGCCGCGCATCGAGCACCCCAACGACGCGATCGTGCGCGTCACGCTGGCCGCGATCTGCGGCTCGGACCTGCACCTGTACCACGGGGCGATCCCCGACACCCGGCCCGGCATGACCTTCGGGCACGAGTTCATCGGCGTGGTCGACCAGGTCGGCTCCTCCGTGCAGAACCTGAAGGTCGGCGACCGGGTGATGGTGCCCTTCAACATCGCCTGCGGCTCGTGCTTCTACTGCGCGCGCGGGCTGCTCTCGAACTGCCACAACGTCAACCCCAACGCCACCGCGGTGGGCGGGATCTACGGCTACTCGCACACCGCCGGCGGCTACGACGGCGGCCAGGCCGAGTACGTGCGCGTGCCGTTCGCCGACGTCGGCCCCGCGCTGGTCCCGGACTGGATGCACGACGAGGACGCGGTCGTGCTCACCGACGCCGCGGCCACCGGCTACTTCGGCGCGCAGCTGGCCGACGTCGTCGAGGGCGACGTCGTCGTGGTCCTCGGCGCGGGCCCGGTCGGGCTGATCGCGGCGCAGTCGGCGTGGCTCATGGGCGCCGGTCGCGTCATCGTCGTGGACCACCTCGAGAACCGCCTCGAGAAGGCGCGGACCATGGCCCACGCGGAGACGGTGAACTTCACCGAGCACGACGACGTCGTGGTGCTGCTGAAGCGGATGACCGGGCACCTGGGCGCCGACTCCGTCATCGACGCCGTGGGCGCCGAGGCCGACGGCAACTTCCTGCAGCACCTCGCCGGGTCGAAGATCAAGCTGCAGGGCGGCTCGCCGGTCGCGCTGAATTGGGCGATCGACGCGGTGCGCAAGGGCGGCACGGTCTCCGTCGTGGGCGCCTACGGCCCCGTGCCCAGCGCCGTGAAGTTCGGCGACGCCATGAACAAGGGCCTGACCCTGCGCATGAACCAGACACCGGTGAAGCGGCAGTGGCCGCGCATGTTCGAGCACGTCCGCAACGGCCACCTCACGCCCCGCGAGGTCGTCACCCACCGCTTCCCCCTGGAGCACATCGCGGAGGGGTACCACGTCTTCTCGTCCAAGCTCGACGGCTGCATCAAGCCGCTCGTCGTGCCGGGCGCGAACTGAGCAGGAGGACCCGGCGTGACCGACCCGCAGAGCACCCACCCGCAGAGCGCCGGCACCCCCGGCGCCGGCGACCCCGTCGCACCCCTGGCGGACCTGGACCCGCAACACCCCGCGTACACCTACACCGCCGCCAAGCCGCCGCTGCCCGAGACGGCCGAGCAGCTGCGCGCGCGCATCCCCGGCTGGGGCGTGGACCTGGACCCGGCGAACCGCCCGTCGTTCCCGCGCGAGCGCTTCGACCCGGACCTGAACGGCGCGCACTGGGAGTTCCCCGAGCGCCAGGTCGAGCGGTTCCCGCGCGAGCACTCGGTCGAGCACGCGTTCCTCACCCCTGTCTTCGGCACCTCCACGCCGCCGAAGGGGCTCTCCGGCGCGGTGCGCCGCTACGCCTACCGCTACAGCGAGGGCCGCAACGCGCACTGGCTGCTGCTCATCGCCGCGGACCGCGTCAGCGCGGTGGAGGAGACCGTCAAGTCCTTCGCCACCCGCCACCCCGACGACCCGGTCACCGAGACGGGCGTGCGCGCCGAGGTCAGCCACCACGGGCTGCGCTCGCGGGTGGGCCAGGGGCGCTCGGACGTGAAGCACCAGTGGCTGGACCCGGTGGTCGCCGGGGCGCCGTGGGTCGTCGGCGGGGTGGTCGGCTACCGCGCCCTGCGCGGGCTCGGGCGGCGCCTGGCGCGCTGAGGGCGCACCCGCACCCGCACCCGCGCCGCGCACCGGCGCCGCCCGCCGAGACCACGCGCCGGGGCCGGCCGCGCTCAGCGCCGGCCGTGCACGAGCGAGGCCAGCGCCACGATGCTCGACCGTTCGCGCGCGCCGAGCGTGAAGCTGCGCACCTCCAGCGGCAGCCGGAAGCGCTGGCGGGCGACGGACTGCGGCGCGCTGAACTCGCGCAGCCCGTCGGGGCCGTGCACGCGCCCGAAGCCGGAGTCGCCCACGCCGCCGAAGGGCAGCGCGGGGACCTGCGCGAAGCCGAAGGCGCAGTTCACCGACACCGCCCCCGTGCGCAGCGCGCGGGCGATCCACCCGGCGCGGCGCCCGCCGAAGACCGTGGCCCCCAGGCCGTACCGGGTGCCGTTCGCCCGCCGCACCGCCTCCTCCGCGTCGGCCACGACGTGCACGCTGAGCACCGGCCCGAACGTCTCCTCCTGCTCGACCAGGGCGTCGTCCGGGACGCCGTCGAGCACCGTCGGCTGCACGACCAGGCCGTCGGCGGGCGCGCCGCCCAGCAGCACCCGGCCCCCGCGCGCCACCGCGTCGGCGACGTGGGACTCCAGGCGCGCCACCTGCGCCGCGGTGCGCAGCGGGCCCAGCGCGGCGTCGTCGTCCGTGCCCGCCCGCACCCCGCGCGCCTCCTCCAGCAGCGCGGCCAGGAACGGCTCGTGCACGGCGCGGTGCACGTACGCCCGCTCGGTGGCGGTGCACGTCTGCCCCGCGTTGACCATCGCGCTCCACAGCGCCGCGCGCGCGGCGGCCCGCACGTCGGCGTCCTCGTCGACGACGAACGCGTCCTTGCCGCCGCACTCGGCGACCAGGGGAGTCAGGCGCTCCGCGCACGCGGCCGCCACCCGCTTGGCCGCCGCCGTGGAGCCGGTGAAGGCGATCTTGTCCACGCCGCTGCGGCACAGCGCCTCCCCGGTGCGGCCGTCACCGGTGACCAGCTGCAGGACCGGCTGCTCGGGCACGACCTCGGCGAACGCGCGCACCAGCAGCGCCCCCACCCCCGGGGCCAGCTCGCTGGGCTTGTGCACGACGGCGTTGCCGGCGGCCAGCGCGGGCACGATCGAGCCCAGCGGCGTGAACACCGGGAAGTTCCACGGCCCGATGACGCCCACGACGCCCAGGGGCTTGCGCTCGACGCTGGCGCTGAGGTTCGGGCTGAGCACCGTGGGGCGCACCCGCCGCCGGCCCAGCACCCGCTCGGCGTTGCGCGCGGCCCACGCGAGGTGGTCCAGGCACAGCACCACCTCCAGCTCGGCCTCCGCGACGGGTTTGCCCGTCTCCTCGCGCACCGCGCTGACCAGCCGCGGCAGCTGGGCGACCAGCACGGCGCGGAAGGCGTCCAGGCGCCGACGGCGCCCGGTGAAGCCCAGCTGCCCCCACCACGCCGCCGCCGCCCGCGCCCGCTGCACGGCGGCGGCCACCTCCCGCTCCCCGTGCTGGGGGAAGGTGCCCACGAGCTCGCCGGTGCGCGGGTCGCGCACGTCGAAGGTGCCAGCGCCCGCGCTCGTGCCCGCGGTGATCGGTCCCGCGCTCACCGCGCCCCGCCCCCCGTCCGCGGAGCCGCACCGACGGGCCGGGTGGTGGGTCCGGTGGCGGGTCCGGTGGCGGGTTCGAGGGCGGGTGGCGCGGTGGGCGGGGAGCCCTCGCCGCGCAGCAGGTCGGCGGCCCGCTCGCCGATGACGATCACGGGGGCGTTGGTGTTGCCGCGCACGATCCTGGGCACCACCGAGGCGTCGGCCACCCGCAGGCCCTGCACGCCCCGCACCCGCAGCTGCGGGTCCACCACGGCCGCCTCGGAGACCCCCATCGCGCACGTGCCCACGGGGTGGAACAGCGTGTGCGACCAGCGGGCGACGTGCTCGTGCAGGGCGGCGTCGTCGAGGGTGTCGGAGCCGTGCAGGTGGGGGCCCGCGACGAACCGCGCCAGCGGCCGCTCGTGCGCCACCTCGATCGCCCGGCGCACCCCGGCCTCGACCGCCGCCAGGTCGGAGCGCTCGCGGAAGTACGCCGGGTCCAGCAGGGGCCGCCAGCGCGGGTCGGCCCCCGCCAGGCGCAGGGTGCCGCGGCTGGCGACGTCGACGAGCGTGACCGCGACGGTGAGCATCCGCACCTCCGGGGCGCGCAGCGCGTGGCCGTACGCGCCGGTCGGCACGACGTGGAACTGCACGTCCGGGCCCTCCAGGCCGCTGCGGGTCTCGAGGAACCCCCCGCCCTCGGGGCCGTTCGAGGTCAGCGGCCCGCCCCCGGTCAGGCGCCAGCGCAGCAGCTCGCGGGTGCCGGCGTGGTCCACGAGCAGGTCGGGGGTGCCGCGGGTGCGCCAGACCACCGGCGTGGAGGGGTGGTTGTGCAGGTTCGCCCCCACCCCGGGCAGGTCCACCACGGGGGTGATGCCGACCTCGCGCAGGTGGTCGGCGGGGCCGATGCCGGAGAGCATCAGCAGCTGCGGGGAGTTCACCGCCCCGCCGCACAGCACCACCTCGCGCTCGGCGCGCACCGCGTGCTGCGCGCCGCCGCTGAGGTAGGCCACCCCCGTGGCGCGCCCGCGCTCCAGCAGCACGCGGGTGACCAGGGCGCCGGTGCGCACCACGAGGTTGGGGCGCCGCCGCGCCGGGGTCAGGTAGGCGTCGGCGGTCGACCAGCGGCGCCCGTGCCGGCAGGTGACCTGGTAGCGGCCGACGCCGAGCTGGTCGGCGCCGTTGAAGTCGTCGTTGGCCGGCATGCCCGCCGCCCGCGCGGCGGCGATCCAGGCGTCGACCACCTCGTGCGTGTAGCGCCGGTCCTCCACGTGCAGCGGGCCGCTGCGGCCGTGGAACGGCGCACCCAGGCGGCTGTTGGCCTCCGAGCGCACGAACAGGGGCAGCAGGTCGCGGTAGGACCAGCCGACGGCGCCGTGGTCGCGCTGCCAGCCGTCGTAGTCGGCGCGGTTGCCGCGCACGTAGACCATCCCGTTCATCGACGAGCAGCCGCCGGTGGCCCGCATGCGCGGCCACGGGTCGACGCGCCCGCCCAGGCCCGGCTGCGGCACGGTGCGCTGGCGCCAGTCCCACTCGCTGCTCAGCAGGTTCGCCCAGGCCGCCGGCACCCGGGTGGCCGCCCCGGCGGCGGGCGGGCCCGCCTCCAGCAGCAGGACCCGGGTCGCGCGGTCCTCGCTGAGGCGGGCGGCCAGGGTCGCGCCGGCGCTGCCGGCGCCGACGACGACGTGGTCGAAGCTCTCCGGACCGCTCACGGCAACCCCCAGCGCGGCGACCGGCGCCCACGGCCGGAGTGCCGCACGGGAGCAGGGTCCTCCCGCGCGGGGGGCCAGCACCAGCCCCCGGCAGCCCCGCGCCCGGGCAGCGCCCACGACCTGGTGTCACCGGGCGTAGCGTCTGATCGACGCAACGCGAGTACGGGTGCGGGACGTGTGACGTCCTCGCCCGGTCGGGCCAGGCGGGGGCCGGCGACGGCTCGTGCGGGGCCGCGCCCGGCGGCACAGTCGTCGTCACGGACGGTGGTCGTCCGTGGTCCCCACCGGAACGGAGCACCCCCGTGCGCGCCAAGATCGCCGCCGTCCTCACCGCCACCGCCCTGACCGGCGCCGCGCTGGCGGGCGCCGGCAGCGCCACCGCCGACAGCGCCCCCGCCCGGAGCACGCCCACCACCGGGAGCACCACCGGGAGCACCACCGAGGGCAGCAACGCGAAGGCCGCCGCGCCGCTGCGAGAGCTCCGGCGCGCCGCCGCCGACCCCGCGGGCGTCCTGCGCCTGGCCGGCGCGGACCGCTACGCCACCGCCGTGGAGGTCTCACGCAGCTTCTGGGAGCCGGACACCGCCGCCGTCGTCACCCTCGCCTCGGGCACGTCCTTCCCCGACGCGCTGGCCGCCGGCCCCTCCGTCACCGGCTTCGGGCCGGTGCTGCTCACCGAGCGCGACCTCCTGCCCGAGGTCACGCGCGCCGAGCTGGAGCGCCTGCGCCCGTGCGAGGTCATCGTCCTGGGCGGCGCCGCGACCGTCTCCGAGGCGGTGGCGGCCGACGCCGCCCGCTACACCGACCCGGCCGCCTGCGGGTTCTGAGCCGCAGGGGTCCGCGGGCCCGCGGCCGAGGGCCTCACCGCACCCTCGTGGGCGCGGTGAGCAGGCCCTCGAGCGCGGCCCCGGCCACGTCCGCGCGCCGGGCGGCGTCGGCCAGCTGCTCCAGGCCGAAGCCCAGCAGCACCGTGTCCGCCGTCGCCACGGCCGCCGTGCGACCGCCCAGGCCGCCGGTGCGCTCGAACCCTCCCGCGCCGGCCGGGCTGCCCTCCGGCGCCGGCGCCGCGCTCCAGGCGCCGAGCCCGTCCTCGAAGCCCTGGACCTCGCGCGGGCCGTCCGCGGTGCTCAGGCGGGTGTCGTCGACGACGACGCCCGTGCCGCCGACGGCGACGTCGGTGACGTGGCTGATGCTCACCTCCACGCTGCCGCCGGCGAAGGCCGACAGGTCGAAGGCGACCTCGCGCCAGCCGCCCGAGCTCCCGGTGAGGGAGTGCCACGCGCCGGTGGTGCCCTGCGGCAGGCAGGGGTCGCCGGCGGTCAGGTAGCGGGTCAGCCACGGGTGCGCCTGCAGCAGGTAGCCCACCTCGCACTCGGTGGGCACGGCGGTGCCGGTGGCCCCGCCGCGCTCGGGCAGCGTCGTCCAGTCGTCGGCGCCGGCGGTGCGGGCCTCGACGATCGCGTGGTCGTAGCCGGCCTCGAGGTCCCAGGAGAACCGCGCCTGGAGCGCGGGGGCGTCCGCCGCGTCCAGGTCGCCGAGGTCGAACGTCCGCGTCAGGCGCGCGTAGCCGTTGTCCCGGTGCGTCGACCCGGCGGCCCAGTCGCCCTCGACCGGCAGGAACGGCCCGGTCGGGTCCACGTGCTCGCCGGCCGCCTCGCTGGCGAACTGCGGGAAGTCCTCCACCGGCAGCACGTCGCTGGTCACCGTGAACACCCCCGCCTCGTCCACCGGGTTGCGCGCGGTGGCGGGACCGCCGAACGCCGCCGACAGCCCCTCGCCGGCTCCCGCGGTCAGCCGCACCCCCGAGGCGCCGGTCACGGTGGTGCGGGTGTAGGCGCCCAGGTAGTACTGCGCGAAGTCGTCGGCGAGCAGCAGGCAGTCGCTGATGTCAGAGGTGATCACGCAGTCCTCCTCCGGAGCGCCGTCCAGGCCGTACCAGATGCCGCCGAGGCCGCTGCCCAGGGCGCCGTGGTAAGCCGAGGTCTCTCCCGCGTGCACGAGCTTGCCGCCCTCGTTGAGGTAGTCGCGCACGGCGATCGTCAGCTGCTGGGCCTGCTCGGAGACGGCCAGGTCCCGGCCCGGCTCCTCGAGGAAGAACGCCTCGGTCAGCTCGTCCTCCGCGTCCTGCGTCAGCCGGTTGTCGCCCAGGTACCACAGCACGGCGTCGTAGTGCCCCAGCACGCCCAGGTCGTGCGGCACGCCCTGCACGTCGACGTCCCAGGTGTCGGCCTCGATGCCGCGGGCGGCCAGCGCGTCCAGGTGCGTGCGCAGGTGCTGCGGGGCGCTGAGCTGCCCGGGCGGACCGGGGTTCGCCCCGCTCTGGTCCTCGTCGGCCAGCACCAGCACCCGCCGGCCGGTGTCGGCGGCGACGGTGTACGTGAAGTGCTCGCTCTGAACGCGCTCGCCGCGCCCACCGCGCCAACCGGGCCGGCCGCCGCCGTCGCGGTCGTGGCGGCGACCCTCGAACCAGACCTCCACCTCGTCGCCGGGCCGGGCGCCGCGGACCTGCCCGCGCAGCTCGGCGTAGTAGTCGTCGTTCTCGTCGCCGTAGCGCTCACCCCCCTGCCACTCCGCCACTCGGGCCCGGCGCACCGGGCCGTCGCCGATCCGGTAGCGCAGCAGCACGTCGCGCAGGGCCCGCTTGGCGACCACCGCGACCGTCTGCGGGTCGCCGTGCGAGACGGAGAAGGTGTCGACGCGGAAGTCCTCGGCCGTGCGCCCCACCACCGAGACGGGGTCGTCGGGGTCGGCGGCCGAGCGCGCCACCGCCAGGGCGAAGGGGACGTTCTTCTCGAACTCCGCCTGCACGAGCCGCTCGTCGTCGGGGAACTCGAAGCCGCTGCCGCACGCCTCCGGCTCCCACGCGTCGCCCGCCACGGAGGCCGCGGCCGCCGCGCACGTGGACATCTCCGGAGTGAACCCGAGCGTCCCGTACGCCTCCTGCAGGTGCGCGTCGGTGTCGCCGTTGGTGGTGTACAGCTCCGCGGACAGGTCCGGGTCGTACCCCGGGACGGCCGGCTCGGCGTCGTCGCCGACCATCGCCTCGTACAGGACGTCGTCCGGGCTGGGGGTGGCCACCTGCCAGCCGATGCCGTGCAGCAGCAGCTCGGCGGCGGAGTGGTAGTTTACGAAGAACTCCGGGGTGATGCGTCCCACCAGGGCGTCCAGGGCCTGCGTCTCCGGCTCCGAGGCCGGCGAGGGGCCGCGGTAGGTCTCGCTGCCCGGGTCCGGTGACGAGCCCTCGTCGTCGTAGCCCCAGCGGGTGGGGAAGTTGCGGTTCAGGTCGACCCCGTCCCCGGGCGCGATCTCACCGTCGCCGTCGTTGTCGCGCAGGTTCTTGCGCCACAACCGCTGACCCTCCTGGAAGGTGAAGTCGTAGCCGTCCGGGTTGGCGACCGGCACGAACCACAGCTCGTTGCGGTCCACCAGGTCGGTGGTCACCGGGTCGCTGCCGTAGCCGTCGAGCACCCGGTCGAGCAGGCGGCGCACCATCTCGGGGGTGATCCACTCGCGGGCGTGCTGGGCGCCCACGTACACCGTCGCCGGCCTGCTGCCGTCGCGCCGGCGCGCGGCGTCGGCCGTGACCCTCACCGCGAGGATCTCCTGCCCCTGCACGCTGCGCCCGAACGGCACGAGCTCGGCGATGCCGGGGTGCTGCTCGACCTGCCGGCGCAGCTCCTCGGCCAGGCCACCGGGACCGGAGTAGGGGCGGAAGACCGTCGCCGCCGGTGCGGCCAGGGTGCTGCGGGTCGCGGCGGTCTTCGGGGCCACGTCCACCCCCCGCGCCGCCAGCGCGCGGGCCTGCTCGCCGCTGAGCACCGCCTCCACCCGCACGGAACCCGCTCCGGCGCCGACCGCCCGGGACAGCACCAGCTCGCGCCGGTCCACGCCGAGCTCGCTCAGCGCGGCGAGCCCGGCGGCGTCGAGGACCCCGGTGTGCACCGCGAGGCGGTCGCCGCCCGGGAGCGGCCCCGGGCTCGCGTGCGCCGGTGCCGCGCCGGCCAGCAGCGGGACGAGCAGCGCCAGGGCGGACAGGGCGGTGACGGTGCGACGGCGCATGGCGTCCCCCACGGGAGGTCCGGCTGAGGGCGGCAACGCTCGTCCTGCCGTCCACGGCGTGTCAACACCTCATGACTGCCACGTCCCCCGTCGCAGGCGGTGCAGGTGGGCGGCTGCGCCCCTCCGGACCGTGCTCCGCCGCCGCGGGGGTCGGGGCTCGCGGTGGCGGCCGTCACTCCTCGGTGTCGCCGGTCCCGCGTCGCCGCGGCGTGTGCGGCTCGAGCTCGAAGTGACGGCGCAGGTAGTCGTCGAACTGCGGCACGCTGAAGGCGGCGTAGCCGAGCCGGGGGCTGTAGATGAGTCCGCGGCGGATCAGGCCTTCGCGCGTCTGGCCGACCGGCGCGGACGAGGTGAGCCCCAGCACCGCTGCGATGTCGCCGCTCGAGTGCTCGGCACCACCCAGTTCGGCCATGGCTCGCAGGTAACGGCGCTGCGCCGCGGTCAGCCGCTCGGTCCGGGAGGTGAAGAAACCGCGGTCGAGCCAGTCGCGGACCAGGGGAGCGGCGCGTTCCGCGTCCCTCCCGGTGACGACCGTGCTGGAGGCCGTGCGCCAGAGGTGATCACCGAACACCTGGAGGAAGAAGGGGTAGCCGTCGGTGAAGTCCACGGCGATCTGCAGAGCTTCTTCCGAGACGGTCACCCCTTCCTCTGCGGCCGGCTCGGCCAGTGCGCGGCGGGCGTCGTCAGGTGACAGGGCGCCGACCGTGCGAGTCTCGAACATCCGCTCGGAGCAGGTGGCCGCTTCAGCCAGGACGCCGCGCGTCTGCGGCAACCCCGCCGCCACCACCGTGAGGGGCAGCTCGCGCTGAGCCACTCTGTGCAGGGCTGCGACCAGGGCTCCCAACGGCTGCACGGGGGCGAACTGGAGCTCGTCGAACATCAGCGCCACTCCTCGTCCCTCCTCGGCGGCGGCTGCCCCCAAGCCGACCAGCAGCTCGGTCACGTCACGAGTCGGATCACCGCTGACGGGCGTGTCGCCGTCGCCGTCGGGGGGAGTCGTGCTGATGCTCAGCCCGGCGAGGTCGTAGCTGATCTCCATGCCCCTCAAGAACGCGGCGACGCGCCGTGAGGCCCGTTGCCAACGGCTCGGCGGTGACAGCTCCAGCAGGGACTCGCGCGTCAGGCGCGCCAAGGTCGCCAGCAGGTCCCCGGAAGGGGTCAGCTCGTGCTCGACGACCACCCAGTCACGCTTCAACGCCTCGCTGCCGAAGCGGTTGAGGAGGACCGTCTTGCCGACACCACGCAGACCGATGACCAGGGTGCACTGCGCACCACGGCGCCTCTCCAGCCGTTGCAGGCGCGCGGTGAAGCCCTGCAGCTCCTGCTCACGGCCGCTGAGCACCGCAGGCCTCTGCCCCGCTCCGGGTGTGTACGGGTTGGAGATCGGGTCGAGCGGCACGAAGAGCCCCCTCGCTGGCTTTGCGAAGCTTTGCCGATCATACGCAAAGAGCTGCAACACAGGCAATGCACGAGCCTCACTGATCCGGTCCCAGGTTGAGTGGAACAAGCTCAAGTCTGGCACCGTTGTGCCCAGCGAAGTCGTTCCGCCCCTCGCCAGGAGGTAGCCCGTGGACCTCAAGCTCACCACCCGCGCCCAGGAGGCCCTGGCCGACGCCGTCGGCCGCGCCACCTCCGCGGGTCACGCGCAGGTCGAGCCCCTGCACGTCCTCGCCGCGCTCGTCGCGCAGGAGAACGGCGTCGCCGGCGCCCTGCTCGACGCGGTCGGCACCGACCGCGCCCTGCTGACGCGCCGCGTCGACGGCGCGCTCGCCTCGCTGCCCAGCGCCTCGGGCTCCTCCGTGGCGCAGCCGCAGCTCTCCCGCCCCGCCGTGCAGCTCATGCAGGCCGCCGGCGACGAGGCGCGCGGCCTGGACGACGCGTACGTCTCCACCGAGCACCTGCTGCTCGGCGCCGCCGCCGGCCGCTCGGCCGCCGGCGAGGCGCTGCGCGCCATCGGCGCCACCCGCGACGCGCTGCTCGACGCCCTGCCGGGCGTGCGCGGCGGCGCGAAGGTCACCTCGCCCGACCCCGAGGGCACCTACCAGGCCCTCGAGAAGTACGGCGTGGACCTGACCGCCCAGGCCCGCGACGGCAGGCTCGACCCGGTCATCGGCCGCGACGCCGAGATCCGCCGCGTGGTGCAGGTGCTCTCGCGCCGCACCAAGAACAACCCCGTGCTCATCGGCGAGCCCGGCGTCGGCAAGACCGCCGTCGTCGAGGGCCTGGCGCAGCGCATCGTCGCCGGCGACGTGCCGGAGTCGCTGCGCGGCAAGCGCCTGATCGCGCTCGACCTCGCCTCGATGGTCGCCGGCGCGAAGTACCGCGGTGAGTTCGAGGAGCGCCTGAAGGCCGTGCTGGAGGAGATCCAGCGCTCCGAGGGGCAGGTCGTCACCTTCATCGACGAGCTGCACACCGTCGTCGGCGCCGGTGCCGCCGAGGGCTCCATGGACGCGGGCAACATGCTCAAGCCCATGCTCGCGCGCGGCCAGCTGCGCCTGGTGGGGGCCACCACCCTCGACGAGTACCGCGAGCGCATCGAGAAGGACCCCGCGCTGGAGCGCCGCTTCCAGCAGGTCTTCGTCGGCGAGCCGAGCGTGCCCGACACCATCGGCATCCTGCGCGGCCTGCGCGAGCGCTACGAGGCGCACCACAAGGTCGCCATCTCCGACGCCGCGCTCGTGGCCGCCGCCACCCTCTCCGACCGCTACATCTCCGGCCGCCAGCTGCCCGACAAGGCCATCGACCTCGTCGACGAGGCCGCGTCCCGGCTGCGCATGGAGATCGACTCCTCGCCCGTCGAGATCGACGAGCTGCGCCGCGCCGTCGACCGGATGCGCATGGAGGAGCTGGCGCTGTCCAAGGAGGACGACGCCGCCTCCCGCGATCGCCTGGAGGCGCTGCGCGCGCAGCTGGCCGACCGCCAGGAGCAGCTCACCGCGCTGACCGCCCGCTGGGAGCAGGAGAAGGCCGGCCTGAACCGCGTGGGCGACCTCAAGCACCAGGTCGACGAGCTGCGCTCGCAGGCCGAGCGGCTGCAGCGCGAGGGCGACCTCGGCGGTGCTAGCGAGATCCTCTACGGGCGCATCCCCGCCCTCGAGCGCGAGCTGGAGCAGGCCCAGGCCGCCGAGAGCCAGGCCGTCGAGCACAAGCCGATGGTCGCCGACGAGGTCGGCCCCGACGACATCGCCGAGGTCATCGCCGGCTGGACCGGCATCCCCGCCGGGCGCATCCTCGAGGGCGAGACCGAGAAGCTGCTGCGCATGGAGGAGTTCCTCGGCGCCCGGCTCATCGGCCAGCTGCCCGCCGTGCAGGCGGTCTCGGACGCGGTGCGCCGCAGCCGGGCCGGGGTCAACGACCCCGACCGCCCCACCGGCTCGTTCCTCTTCCTCGGGCCCACCGGCGTGGGCAAGACGGAGCTGGCCAAGGCGCTGGCGGACTTCCTCTTCGACGACGAGCGGGCGATGGTCCGCATCGACATGAGCGAGTACTCCGAGAAGCACGCGGTGGCCCGCCTGGTCGGTGCGCCCCCCGGCTACGTCGGCTACGAGGAGGGCGGCCAGCTCACCGAGGCCGTGCGCCGCCGGCCGTACTCGGTGGTGCTGCTCGACGAGGTGGAGAAGGCCCACCCGGAGGTGTTCGACATCCTCCTGCAGGTCCTCGACGACGGTCGCCTGACCGACGGGCAGGGCCGCACGGTGGACTTCCGCAACGTCATCCTCGTGCTGACCTCGAACCTCGGCTCGCAGTTCCTGGTGGACCCGGAGCTGTCGCGGGCCACCAAGCACGACGCGGTGATGTCGGCCGTGCGCGCCAGCTTCAAGCCGGAGTTCCTCAACCGGCTCGACGACGTGGTGGTCTTCGACCCGCTGTCCACCCAGGAGCTCTCGCGCATCGTGGAGATCCAGGTGCAGCGCCTGGCCTCCCGCCTGGCCGACCGCCGGCTCACGCTCGACGTGAGCGACGCGGCGAAGGACTGGCTGGCGATCACCGGGTACGACCCGGCGTACGGCGCCCGCCCGCTGCGCCGCCTGGTGCAGCGCGAGATCGGCGACCGCCTCGCCCGGGCGATCCTGTCCGGCGAGGTGCGCGACGGCGACACCGTCGAGGTGGACGTGGTGGACGGCGACTTCGCCGTCGACCTCGACGCGCCGGAGGCGGCCCGCTCCACCGGGCTCGTCGTGCGCCGGGCGCAGCCCAGCGCCGTCAGCGCCCTCTGACGGCCACCGCGCGGGGGGGGGGGGGGCGCCGCGGCCGGGGGGGGGGGCCGCCGGCGCGGCGGGGGGGGGGCGGGGGCGCGTCAAGGCGATTTCCCGTCTGCAGTCTGATAACGAATAACAAG
>NZ_JBJLRD010000076.1:0-14539 GCF_050871305.1 Kineococcus gypseus
CCTGCAAGCGCCTGGCGCTGCGCTACGACCGCAGCGCGGTCACGATCACCGCGCTGGCGCGGCTGGCGGTCACGCTGATCTGCGCCCGGCGGCTAGCTCCAGCGGACTAACAACTCCTTTCACTATGCCGGTGGGAGCCTGCGGTAGCAGATGAGCGCGCAGGCGAGCTGCAGGAGTCCGAGGTGCAGGTCGGCGCGGACCTCGTAGCGGATGCGCAGGCGCTTGAACTGGTGCAGCCAGGCGAAGGTGCGCTCGACGACCCAGCGTCGGGCGCCGAGGCCGGAGCCGTGGGCGATGCCGCGGCGTGCGATGCATGCCACGAGCCCGCGGGCCCGCAGGGCGCGACGGTAGACGTCGAAGTCGTAGCCGCGATCGGCGAACAGGTAGTCCGGGCACAGTCGAGGACGGCCACGGACGCCGCGCACGATCGGGAAGGCATCGACCAGCGGCAGCAGTTGGGTCACGTCGTGGCGATTGCCGCCGGTGAGGGCGATGACGAGTGGAATACCACCGCCATCGGTGAGTAGGTGGTGCTTGGACCCGCTGCGGGAGCGGTCTACCGGTGAAGGGCCGGTGTGAGCCCCCCTTTGAGGGCTTGTACATGCGAGCCGTCCACTACCGCCGTCTCCAGGTCCAGCTTCCCGGCGGCACGCAGCTCATCGAGCAGGAGTTGATGCAGCCGCGGCCAGACGCCTGCCTCGGTCCAGTCCCGCAGCCGGCGCCAGCACGTCACGCCCGAGCAGCCGAACTGCTCGGGCGGGACCTGCGCCCAGGTGCAGCCAGTGATCAAGACGTGCACGATCCCGGCCAGCGCGGCGCGGTCATCACGCGGCAGGCGTCCTGGATAGCGATGCCGGCGCGGCGGGCGCTGGGGCAACAGCGGCCGCACCCGCTTCCAAAGCTCATCGGGCACCAGCTCCGCGACCCGCTCAGGTACCGCGTCCTCGACCATGCCGCCAGACTGCTCCCGCCTCACCCACCCGGCAAGTCATAGTGAATCGAGCTGTAATGCAACGGTTTCTAAACGGTGGCGCTCCACAGCAGCCGCGACGCGCTGCTCGTCCTGGGCCACCGTGGCAGCTGGGCCGAGGGCGACCCCACCACCGGCCACACCGACCCCCCTGACCGACGAAGTCGCGGGTCGCCTGCTCACCAGCGGCGCCCCCGATCCCGACGTCAGCGACCGCATCATCAACGACCTAGGCTGCGTGCTCAGCGAGGCCACCACGAACGACGCGGAGCACGTAGGCGCTCCGGCGGTGCAGGCGTACATCGCCAGGAACCCGGGCAACACAGCCGCCGTCACGCCATGGCCAACGCTGAGCGGCTGCTTTGCTCCCCTGTCGACCGTCGTGTTTTAGGTGCGCATCGGCACATCAGCGCTTGGTGATGCCCTCGAGGCAGGAGCGGCACAGCCTGCCGCCGCGACGGTCGTACAGCGTGGTGCTGATGTCCCAGGTGTGCCCGCGCCGGCACGTCGAGAACACCGCGGAATCGCAGAGTGGAACAAGCGTGGCTGAGGTGTGGTGGCGACGCCGGTTGTTCTCGCGCGCCGAGACCGGCTCTAGGTGGTCGAGGTTGACGCAACGGCGGTGGGCATCGTCCGTGCCCAATCGGCACCCCTGGACAAGGAATGACACAGGTGGTCCAAGTGCGCCTGTCCCGGGGCACCGCCTCGAGGCGCCAGGCATAAGGGTGAGCGCTGCTAAAGGAGCGACCGCGGTAGCGGAGGATTCTGTAACCGCCGGAAGTGACCGGACCGGTCCACAGCCAGCAGGGACTCTGGCCGCGAGAGGCGGTGATGATCGGACGACCGTCCTTGTCCACGCGGCTCAGAACCGCGCGATGGTCTCCTCGTCTCGAAGGCGAGGCCGAGGTCGCCGTGGAAGCGCCTGCCCCGAGGCATCGCCCTGTCGGTCGGTCACGCTTGGTCCAAGTGCGGTGGGATCTCCCCGTGCCGCCGAGCGCGCTGGTAGTGCTTCATGCACCACCTTCTTGCGGTGACCGCATTCAGGCAGCCAGCGACGGAGCACTGCACGTGCTCTCCTTTCACAGACGATCGATGCCACGAGCTCTGGCGGTGGTGTTCGGATTGTGACGGGTCGGTACCCGCTCATGTCGGTCTTGCCGAGGACTTGACAACTTCAGTACGCTCGGGCGGGGTTCTCGAAGAGGTTCTCGGCCTCGCGATCTTGAGGAAGTTGCCTCCATTCGTCGCTGATCGAACTTTTGCGGGCCGTGGTCGTGTGCCCCTCCGCTCCTCGTTCTTCTGCGATCCAGGCGCGTGGAGCTTCGAGCGTTCCCGAGGCGCGCTGGACGTTCGCGACGCTGCACACACCTTCGCTATGGAGCGCTCTGGTGGTGTCTATTTCGCCGCCCATCGCTTGCACCGCTCTGGTCGCCAGTGTGGCCGTCCGACAGTGCGCAAGCCCGACACTTCGGGTCGGATCCGCCCGTGGCGTCATGGAGGTTTTGCCGCGCGCGCGGTGAGAGTTCGTGCCGGTGCGGAGAGGTCTTGCCGCACCGGGTAGAAGTTCACGGCTGGCCCGCGATGCGAATGCGGTCGACGGCCCAGGTACGGCCGCCGTGGTTGAGGTCGACGGCGGAGAGTTCGCGGTCGGTGGGTTCACCCGCGGCGGTCGTCGCGCTCCACATGAAAGCCACTGACACAGTCACCGGCAGCGTGCCGTCTCTGGGCGCGGTGGCGGTGGTGGTCAGCACGGCGGCCTGCCGGTGCGGCTGGCTCCAGCCGCCGGCGAGCAGGTCCTCGCTCAGCGCTCGCCAGGCGACTTTGATCGCTTCGCCCGCCTGCGGGCTGGCCGCGGCCACCGGGTCCTGGGCTGCGAGGCGGTTGGGCAGGGAGTCCTCCATCAACTGCTGCAGCACGTCGTCAGTGACGGGACCGGCCAGCAGGTCCTGCGGGGTGCTCTGCGCGCCGGGCTCCCCCGGCGCGGAGGGTGCAGCACCGGAGGGCGCGGGACCGGGCGGTGCCGTCGGTGCTGCGCTCGTGCTCGTCGGTGCGCTGGAGGCCGCGTCACCCCGGGCCGCGCTCGGGGGCGAGGGCTCGGTGTTGGCCGACGGGCTCAACGGGTCGCCGGGAGCGCCGGCGGCGGCCGGGCCGGGCGCCTTGGCGGCGCTCGCCGTGCTGCCGGTGCGCTCGAGGAGGTGGCGCGCGTCCACGGCCAGGTCTGGCATCAGGCAGGCGGAGCCGACGCAGGTCAGTACGAAGGCGCCCACGGCGGGCAGCAGCACGTGCCCGCGCCGGGGGTGCGCGCTCTGGTCGTCGAGGTCGTTGTCGTGCTCGCCTTCGAGCTCAGCGTCCAAGTCATCGTCCAGGTCGTCGTCCAGGTCGTCGTCCAGGTCGTCGTCGAGGTTGATGAGCAGCTCGTGCGGCACTTTGTCGTCGGGGTGGGGGCGAGGGCTGCGCAGGAAGGCGGGCACAGGAGGTCCTTGCTCGTGGGCGGCGGGTCGATGGGGTCTGGGGCGGGTGGGGCAGCTCAGGGGAAGTGCACTGCGCCGGCGTAGCTGGACATCCACACCGCCTCCTCGCGCACGAAGGTGCCGGTGCGGGGGGCGTTGATCATCTGCCCGGCCCCGAGGTAGATCGCGACGTGGTGGATCCCTGTGCCGGCGGCGGGGTTGGAGCCGAAGAAGACCAGGTCCCCGGGGGCGACGGCTTCCAGGCCCGCCGAGCGCGGGATGCGCCGGCCTTGCAGGGCCTGCTGGGAGGAGACGCGCGGCAGCTGGATGCCGGCGGCCGCGTAGGCGTACTGCGTCAGGCCGCTGCAGTCGAAGCCGATCATCCCCGCTCCCTGCGCGAAGCCCTCGGAGGGGCCACCGATGACGGTTCCGCCGGCACCGGGTCGGCCCCCTCCCCCACCCCAGGCGTAGGGGGTGCCGGTCCACTTGCGGGCGGCGGCGATGACGATCGCGGCGCGTCCGCTGGCCTCGGGCACCGCCGCTCCGCCGGCGGCCACGCCGATCTGGTCGAAGGTGTCGATGTGGCCCAGGACCTCATCGACGTAGCTGTAGGAGCGGTTGTAGCCGTACAGGGCTGCCCGCAGCTGCTCGCGGTTGGACAGGTCCTTGGCGCTGGTTCCGCACAGGTGGACCACCGCGCCGAGGGTGACGTCGTAGACGTTGTGCGGGTCCGCCACGCCGTCGCCGTTGCCGTCGCGCCCGTAGGCGACCCAGCTGGTGGGGATGAACTGCACCGCGCCCACGGCCCGGTCGTAGGTGCTGTCCCCGTCCCAGCGGCCGCCGTCGGTGTCGTAGATGGCGGTGCGGTTGCCGCCGACGCCGGAGCCGTTCAAGGCCGGGCCGATGATGTGCGGGGTGATGTCGCCGCCTCCGCTGATGGTGCGCCCGGCGGCGAGGTTGGACTCCACCTGCGCGATGCCGGCCAGGATCGACCAGCGCATGCCGGTGCACTTGGAAGCGATCGTCGGTGTGGCCGCGGCGGCCTTGCCGAAGGCGTCCAGCAGGACAGCATTCACACCCGGCACCGCGCTGGGAGCCAGGCTGGAGACGCCGCCACCGCCACCGCTGAGGGCGGCGAGGACGACCAGCAGCAGGACCAGCCGTCCGGCCACGCTCGCGAGCAGGACGCCGGCGATCAGGCCGATGCCCCACTTCAGAGCGTTGCCACCGGGCGCGGAGGTCTTGCCGTCGGAGGTCTTGCCGCCGGGCTGCGCAGCGCGGCCGGCGGTGCGCGCGGGGCTCATGGTCGCCATGGCTCAGGCCGACTTCCTCGGGCCGAAGCGGAAGCGGCGCTCAACAACAGCACCGAGCTTGGCGCCGGCCTTGCTGGTGGCGCCCGGGGTGCTCGAGGTGCGCGCGGGGGTGGGCACGGCGGTGGATCGCGCGGCCTCGCGGCGCATGCGCTGGCGCTCGCGGGCGGCGGTGACCGTGCGCGGGGTGGGCTGCCCGGCCCGCGAGCGCGAGGTGCTGATGCCGGCGGGGCGCGGCGGGGTCTGCGCGTCCTGCTTGGGGTTGGACAAGCGGATGCTGGCGGCGGTGACGGCGGGCGCGGCCGCGCGGCCGGCGGCCTTGCCCGCCGCGGCCGCGGGGCGCGCAGCGACCTTGCCCACGGCGAGCGCAGGGCGCGCTGCCATGGCCAGACCGTCGCGGTACTCCCCCGCGAAGGCCTTGCCGCGTGCGCTGGTGCGCTGGACGCTGGCGCGGGCGGCGGCGGCGCGGCTGCGGGCGGCGGCCCCCACCACGCGGGCTGCGCGCGGGCCGTAGACGGGAGCTCCGATGGTCGCCTTGGCGGCCAGGCCGGCCGCACCGCCGGCCAGGCTGGCCGCCGTGACTCCTGCCTTCACGACGCGGTTGCTGGCCACGCGGTGCAGCACGCGCTGCGCGGCGTTGCCGGAGGCGGCGGTGCGGGCTGCACCCGCCATCGCGGTCGTGGAGGCACCGGTGGAGGTACCGGCGACCCGGCCGACAGCGGCCCGGGTGGAGGCGGCCTGGGTGATGGCCGCGCGCGCCTGGGACAGCTTGGGCATCTGCGCGGGCTGGGCCCTGCCGCCACCGCTGAGCGAGGCGGCCTTCTCCGCCATCTTCCGCGCCCGCTCGCTGATGCGCTGGCGCGCGAGGACGGTGACGACGATGAAGGAGACGACCATCGCGTCGACGATGAAGAAGCGCACGAGCATGTCGGTGTTCGACTTGGTGGTCAGCACGCCGCGCAGGAAGACGCAGTAGAGCGCGAGCATGGCGATCAGCCCCGCGACGGTGAGGACGGAGCCGAGCAACCCGGCCACCGAGCTCCACAGTCCGCTGCGCTCGCCCGGCATGATCGCCAGGATCACGTCGATGATCAGCTTCACCGCGAAGAAGATCACCATGAGGGTGGCGAGGAAGAAGATGACGACGAGGACGATGGCCAGCAGGGCCAGCGCTCCTCCGGCCGGCGCGAGGATCGCCACCGAGGCGACGCCGGTCCAGCCGGGGTCGTCGGCGTAGTCCTTCAGCTTCTGCTCGCACCCGCCCAGCGCTGCTCGAGCGGAGTCGTCGTCGGACTCGTAGGGCCCACCGGCCAGCGCGTCGTCGTAGGCGCCCTGGCAGGAGGAGCCGTCCAGGATCCGCCCGTAGTTGATCAACTGGTGCGGCAGGCGCACGAAGGTGTCCACCAGGGCCCCGCCGGTCTTCTCCTGGATCATGTCGGGATCGGGGGTGTTGCTGCGGCCGTCGCTGGCGATGACGGTGGCCACGGCCTGTCCGGCGTCGCGGCTGACGTAGAGCACGCCGTCCTGGCCGGTGACGACGGCGACGGGGTTGGCCAGCGCTCCGGCGGCGAGGGCGGCCACGGCGCTGGAGACAAGCAACTGGCTCAGGCCCTTGCCGATGCGGCCGCCGGCGATGAGGACGGCGACCCACACGCCCATGACGCCCAGGGCCAGGGCGCGCAGACCGAGCTGGGCGACCACGTCGTTCTGCAGGGTGCTGGCGACCGGGTTGATCGCCTCGACCAGCCAGTCGACCCACTCCATCTGCAGAGCGAGGTCGATCATGGCCACGGCCGCGCCCACGCTCCAGCGGTAGGCCTCCCACAGCCCTGAGAGCAGCACGCCGTTGGTGATGAGCTTGATCCCGTTGGTCACCCCTCCGGTGTCCACGCTGAGCTGGTACTTCCCGATGGACAGGCCGTGGGTGTCGGCGGCGTCCAGGGGCGCCAGCGGACCGCTGCTGGAGGTGTTGCCGCCGCCGGTCGACGCGCTGCTCGGCGCGCTCGGCGCCGCCGGTGAGCTCGATGGCGTGGCTGCCGGCGCCGCCGGAGCTGCCGGCGCGGGGCGCGCTGGACGGGTGGCGGTGCTCTCGGCCGCGGTGACGCTCGTGCTGGCCTCGGCCGGCCGTGCGCTCAGCCAGACCGTGGACAGCGTCAGCAGCGCTGTCACCAGCAGGGTCAGCAGGAGCAGCGCGGACCGCCGCTGGCGGTGGGCAGTAGCGCGCGGGTGCGCCTGGCGCCCGCCGATCACGCCTGCTCCTGCGAGGTGCTGGCGACGCTGCCGGCTGCGGCGGCCGCGGGCTTAGAGCCGGTGGGACCAGGGGTCGTGGCGGCTCGCGCGCTGGCGCGGCTGCGGCTGGCGGGCAGGCGCCCGGCCGCGGTGCTGCTGGTGCGCTTGCGCGGGGCGGACGACGTGGCTGCGGCCGTCGCGCCTGCCACCTTCGTGGTCCTGCTCGTCTTCGGCTTCCGCACCGGCTCAGCGGCATCGGGTAGCACCGCCGCGACCACCGGAGCCGCGACCACCGGAGTCGCAGCCGCCGGAGTCGCAGCCGCCGGAGTCGCAGCCGCCGGAGTCGCAGCCGCCGGAGCCGCAGTGGTCTTGCGCAAGGAGGTGCGCGGCGTCTGCGGGGTGGTCGAGTAGGCCTGCCGGCGGGCTTGCAGAGCCGGGCCGAGGATGCGCACGCGTCCGATGCGCCGGTAGGAGTCGCGGAAGATGCCCTCGCCTCGCCGGTCGACGGCGACGCGGCCGTCGGGGTCGTTGGTGTCGCGCGGGGACAGGTCGGCCATCACCTCCTCCAGGTGCTCGGGGCTGGCTTCCAGGCCGATCCACTCCAGCGCGGCGCGCGCCAGCGGCTCGTCGGTCAGGCGCATGACGAGGCGGTAGGGGATCAGGCCGCGCAGCGTCTCGGAGCCGAAGTCGTTGGCGCAGTCCTGCGAGCCGAGGATGGCTGCGGCTCCGTTCTTGCGGCCCTCACGGATGAAGACCGTCAGCTCCTCCTCGCCTTCGATGGAGGCGGTGATGTGGTGGCACTCGTCGCCCACGAACAGGACCAGCTGGCTGGGGTCGGCGAAGGCGACGCGACGGGCGATGGCCATGATCAGCGCGTACATCGCCCGGCCGAAGTGCTTCTCGAAGCTCATCTTCTTGAACAGGTGCTCGTGCAGGAGCTCGGCGCGGGTGGGCAGCTGCAGCCCGTAGGTCCAGAAGACGAGGGCGCGCGCGTTCCACACGTCCAGCACCGGCAGGCCCTCGTCGAAGAGCACCCGGGCGAAGTCGCGGGTGCGCAGGGCGCGCAGCTTGCGCCCGAGCTCGCCGGCGCCTGGACGCGGGCAGTCCTGCAGCAGGTGGTCGGTGAGCGCGTTCAGGCTGCTGATGCCGTACTGGGCGCGGTAGCGCGGGTCCGTGGTCTCCACCAGGGCGGTGTCGATGTCGCTGCCGGTGTCGATGGCCAGCAGCGGCGTCAGCAGCGTCTGGGTCACTCGGGCGCCCTCGGCCCCGGGGAACATCCGCAGCGGGTCCAGGCTGTGCTCGGGCTCGATGCCGCGCTCGGCGTCGCTGGCCACCGCCGCCACCGTGCAGGTGCCCAGGGAGCGGGCGAAGTGGATGTACTCCCCCGTCTGGCTGCGGTCGATGGCCACCAAGCTGGCGCCGGTGTCCACCAGCGCACCGGACAGGGACTTGATCGAGTAGCTCTTGCCGCTGCCGAGCTCACCGGCGATGGCGACCGCGGCGGAGAAGTTGGCCTGGATGGTGGTGAACAGGTCGATGAGGACCGCGGAGAAGGAGGACGTGGTCTGGTTGACCGCCCAGAGGGCGCCCTGCCCGTCACCCAGCTCGCTGCTGACCATGGGCACCGCAGCGGAGAAGCCCTCGGACAAGGAGATCTGGGCGAGGTCGTTGAACTTCTTGGGCCAGCGGGTGCCCGGCAGCATGGCCCACCAGGCGTTCTGCTGCTCACCCAGCGGGCGCTCGAGGGGGTGGTCGAAGGAGTTGTAGAAGCGCGCCAGCTGCGCGCCGTTGCTCAGCGCCTGCTCTCGGGTGCTCGCGCAGGTGGCGAAGATCGTGATGGTCTCCAGCTCCACCTCCAGCTTCTCGGTGGCCAGGCGCTGCTGGTACTCGCTCAAGGCGGCCGCCACGGCGTCCAGCTCGTGGCTGCCGGTGCTCACCTCGCCCTCGCGCTGCTCGTACTGGTCGTTGAGGTTCTTCACCGCCCGCTGGTTGCGGGAAAGGACGACCTCGCGGGCGTTGTTGCGCATGCGCACCGCCCAGTCCACCGGCACGCCGGCCTCCTCGGCCTTGCCGAGCCACTCGGTGCCCGGGAAGAGGGCACCGGAGGCCGGTGTGCCGGCCAGCACGGCCAGCGACTGGTAGGACGCCACGCTCTCGTCGTCGGTGTCGGTGATCTTCAACACCTTGCGCTGCGAGGGCATGAGCCGGCGCAGGCGCGCGCGGAAGCCGGTGCGCCACCCCTCGGCGGCGACATCGCTGACGGCGGCCTCGTCGAGGATGGGGCGCCCGATGCGGCCGGGAGAAGCCATGTGCTCGAGGGCACCGAGCTCGCGCTCAGCCATGCTGAGGGCGGCGTCGATCTCCTCGGTCCTCGGCGCCGAGGGAAGCCAGGTGTCCTCCTCGCCCAGAGCTCGCCTCTGGGCGTGGCGGTAGATCCAGATGAGCTCCGCGGCGGTGGCCGGACGCGGCTTGAAGGGGCCGGGGATGAGCGCCTGGATCTCAGCGGCCTGCTCCAGCCGGTCGGCCAGGACCGCGGCCGCCGGCGCGCGGCGCGGTGCGCCGAGGTGGCCCAGCAAGGAGGTGGCTCCTGCCCGCAGCGGCTCGCTGAGGACGCTGGCGCCGGTGTTGCGCAGCGGCACGGAGAACCAGTACGTGCGCTGCGACAGCGGCAGGTCGCTCTCCAGTCGCTCGGTGCTCGCCTCGACCTCCGCGGCCCACTCGGGCAGCTGCTGAAGCGGCTGGCGCAGCCCGCGCAGCATGCTGCGCACGACCTCGACCGGGTCGGTGTCAACCTCCAGCCCCTGGTGCAGCGACTCGCCGCCCACGCTGCGGTAGAGCATCTGGTGCAGCAGGCGGATCTGCTCCTTCTCCGCCACCGCCCGGCGGCCGTAGGGCTGCCCCTGCAGCCGCCAGGTGGCCCAGACGGTGCCATCGCGCGAGAACAGCAGGTGCCCGGCGAGGTCTTGGATGGGATGTTCCATGGTGCGCTCAGTGCTTCCTGCTCGAGCCGGCGGCAGCCAGCTGTGCGGTGGGACCGGCGGTGCTCGATGAACCGGCGGTGTTCGGTGAGCCGGTGGTGCTCGCGGCGCCGGCCTGCTGGCGCAGGCGCTGCACTCCGCTGAGGGACGCTGCGCCGGCTGCACGCGCCGCCCGGGCCTGGCGTGCGGTCCGTGGACCTGGTCGCGCCGTGAAGGTCAGAGGGGACGTCGGTGCGGGCGCAGCGCTCACGAGTGCCGTCAGGGGCGCGGGCGGCGCAGAGGTGCTCACGCCGGCAGGCACGTGGTGCTGGGCCGATGCCGCAGCGTCCTGGTGCACCTGTGCGGCCTGCCCGGGCAGCTGTGCGCGCCGCTCGCGCAGCAGGGCGCTCGCGGCTGACATCGCGCGCTCGTCAGCGATGCAGATGCGTCCGGTGACGCGGGTGGCCTGGCGCGCTGGCAGCGCCTTGCCCCGGTAGGTGCCCTGCGCGCAGCCGTAGCTGCTGAAGGCTCCGCGCAGCATGGGCACGGGCCCACGCCCTCGCCACGGCACCTTGCGCAGGAACATCACCGCACCGGCCGTCACCCCGAGCAGCAGCGGGGCGTTGACCAGCAGGCCGCGCTGTCCTCCCCACAGCGGCAGCGTCCAGTAGCCGCCGACGAGCAGGACGACGGCGGTGACGAACTGCCCGACGGTGTACGGGCCGTACGGCAGTTCGCTGCCGTTGGGCAGGCGGCCGATGAGGGTGGGGAAGCGGCGCGCCAGGGTGTAGAAGCGCGTGATGCGGTAGCCGGCCGGCAGGGTGACCTCCGGTGCGTTCACAGGGACGGCACCACCTCAGCCGCCGCGTCCCAACCAGCACCGGGGCTCACGCCGAGGCCTGTGGCAGCGGTTGGCGTGGCGGTGGTGGCGCTGACCTGCGAGGGCTGCAGCTGCTGGGGAGCCGGGAGGCTGAAGGTCTCCTTGAAGTCGCCGGTGAGCAGGTCGGGGTTCTGCACCACGAGCACCACTCCCCCGGCGACCACGACCGCCAGGGCCACGCGGGCGAAGGTGACCGACTTGCCCCAGTCGATGATCTTCAAGGCGGCGAGGATGCCGAGGATGATCGCCAGTCCCTTCATGACGCCTTCGGCGCTGCCGGTGAGCTGGCTGAGCTTGGTGAAGATGTCCACGGTGTCGTCTCCTTCAGTGCTGAGTTGCGTCGCTGGTTGAGGGGCGTGCGGTCGGCGGGTTGGTCACTGCCGGCCGGCAGTGCCGGTGCTGGGCGCGCTCGAGGCAGGGCTCGAGGCGGGGCTCGCGGTGGCGCCGGTGGGCGGCACCAGCGCGGGAACGGGTTCGAGCGCGGAGATCTCCCACCGCCCGCCCCGGGCGGTCAGCGCCAGGGCGTACTGGGCGGTGCTCTGCTGCCGCTCGAAGGTGATCAAGGTGGCGGTCACCAGGACCTGGGCGCGTTGGCCGTCGGCGGGCTCGTCGCTGCTCGCCTCGCCCTCGCGGGCCAGGACGGACTGCACCTGGACGTCGGTGTAGGCCGCGGGCGTGATGGCGCTGATCGGCGCGCCGGGGATGACGTACCGCGTCACGTCCCCGGCGCCAGCGGCGTAGGCGGCCAGGAACTGACCCACGCTGGTGGCCAGGCTGCCGGCCGGGTTGACCTGCTGGTCGTAGTCCAGCTCGGCACCTTCGCCCGAGGCCGGGCCGGCCAGTGGCTGCGGCAGCATCAGCGCGCGCAGCGCCCGCACGACCTGGTACTCATGCTGTGGCTGCGGCGTCCCCTCCCCCGCCACCGCGGCGCCAGTCCCACCCCGCTGCAGGACGGGGACGGCGAAGTACCGGCGCACCATCACCGGCTCGCCGTCGGCGCCGGGCTCCTCCACGTCGGCGGCGACGGTCACCTGCCACGTGCTGGCAGCGGTGCTCGCCTCGGGTGCGCGCGCGGCCTGGCTCGTCAGCGACTGGGGGGAAGCTGCGTCCGACGTGATGGCCGTGGTGGCCGTGGAGCTGCTCGACGCGGTGCTGGAGCCGCCGTCCGCGCCGTACTCCGCGACCCGCTCGACGTCGGCGACGGCGACGTTCTGCACGCGCGGAACCGAGCCGGGCAGCCTGAGCCCGGCGGTGCTCTGCAGGTAGAAGCCCAGCGCCTGCTCGCCTCCTGCCGGCGTCGTCAGCCAGGCGGTGACGAACTCCGCGGCGAAGTTGCCGACGGCGGCGACCTCACCGGCGTCCTGACGGGCGCTCGCGGCGACCGCCCGGGGCGCAGCCGGCGATGAGTCGAGCTGCTGGAGCACCAGGGCTGCCGGTCCGCACACCAGTGCCAGCACCAGGGCGATGCGCACCGCACTCGCCCCGTGCGCCGCACCGGGCGTCCAGCCCATCGCCTGCGGCACCGGGACGGGCGCGGCCTCTCGCTGCGCGCGCGCGGAGGTGGAACCGCGGCGGATCCGCGCCTTCAAGCCGGAGCCGACCTCGCCGCTGATGCTCGCCGGGGCGCTGCCTGGACGCTGGCCGGCGCCGCGGCGCGTCCTGGTACTCAGCACGCGACACCCCCCATCCCCCACCGCGCTCGGCGGGACCGGCCGCAGGTGAAGCGAGCACCGCTGGCGCCGCGCGCCCCGGCGCCGCGCTGCGCACGCGCGCCGGCACCGTCACCGGGCTGCTCGCGCAGCTGCGCGAGCAACTGCGAGGAAGTCCAGCTCGCCTGGTGCTCGGCCTCTTGGTGCTCGGCCTCCTGCTCAGCACCGGCGCTCCCCTCGTTCAGCCGGGTCCACGCCTGGACCGCGGCGCGGCGACCCTGCCCCGTCAGGTACTCGTCCAGCGCCGCGGCGGCCGCCTCGTCGAAGGGGGCCTCGAGCACGGCGGCGAGGCGCTCGCCGAGCTCGCGCAGCCCACCGTCGACGCGCACACAATCACCCACGACGCCGAAAGCGGGGACGGCCAGGCGGTCAGCAGGCTCCTCACCCAGCACAGCTGCGCTGGGTTCAGGCGTGGCGTGGACCTGGCCCACGAGGTGGTCGTGCCCGAGGTGCGGGCAGAGCGGACGGCTAGAGCGGATGGCGGCGGGGTCGGACACGAGAGGGCCTCCGAGGCGGGAGCAGGCAAACGGGGGTTCTGCTGCCTGGATCAGGTAGGTGAGCCCTCGGGAACCGGACACCTCGGCACGCAATTCTTTCCGCAACGCTTGTGATTGACGTCACACCTTGCGACTTCAACGCCGCTGACCTGCGCAAACGCTCACCGCGGCAAGACCTACAAGCCCGCACGGCAAGACCGCTCGCGGTCTGAAGGTGAATGCGTCCAGAGGAGCGGCAAGGGGGTGTGAGGACGGTCGACAGCTTCCCCAGCAAGGAGCTGCACCATGCCCACCGCATCGACGACCGCATCGAGCACCCGCCTCCCGCCGGCCACGGAGCACTCCCCCGCTTCCGCCCACGCTCACCTGCTCTCTTGCCGCCCCGGGCGCACCGTTGCGCCGATGCGGTTGGTGCAGGCGCTGAACAGCGAGTGGCAGCAACTGGCGCAGCAGCCAGCCAACGCGCTCGCGGTGCAGCGATGGGCGGTACAGGCACCGGCATTGCGGGGGCTGCGCTCGCTCACCGACCTCTGCGACTCCTTCGCCGCACTGCGTCGAACCGGTGATCCGGGCTGCACAGATGAACCGCTGTTGGCGCTCTTGGAACTGGCCCACGATGGCGAGGAGCTCGCAGGGCGAGCGGTGGTGCAGCTCTTCCTGGGGCGGGCAGCTCGCCTGATCCAGAACCAGGTCCGCACGAGCGGTGCGGAGACGTGCGAGGTGGAAGCTCAGGTCATCGCGGCGCTGTGGCAGGCGGTGATGCGGTACCCGAGGCACCGCCGGCCTCGGCGCGTCGCCGCCAATCTCGCCATGGACTCCCTGCGCCTAACGCAGCACCACTGGCTCCACTCCCCTACCCCAGGCGCTCGCGAGGAGGGCTTCGGCACGACGTACGAGGTGCCGCTGCTGGCCACCGAGGACCAGGACCCGGCGCTGAACGCCACCGAGCGCCGAGAACCGGCCGCCTGGCCGCGGGTGGTGCACCTGCTCAGCGATGCCGTCGCTCACGGCGCCATCACCGGCGAACAAGCCCAAGTGCTGCTGCAGGTCTACGCGCCCCCACCCGGGCAGCAGGCACACGGCGTGGCAGAGGTGGCCGCACAGCTGGGCATCACCACGCCGACGCTGCACCGACGGCTCTCACGGCTGACGGCACGCCTAGTGCAGTACGTAAAGGACGTTGAGCAGGAAGGGCGGCGACTTCGCCACTCCCCCGCTGGCGCGCCTCGGCTGGGGGCCACCGTGGACGAGTTGATGCGAGCGGCATGACGCCGCACGCGGCATCGGAGTCCGCCGTGCGTTTCGTCCGCGATGCCCGGCTCGGGCGGGGCCTCCCCCACCAACGTCCCACTGCCGTGGGTCAAGTACCACGACACCGAAGGGCATGGAGTTAGCGTGAGCTGCCTAGAGGATGCACCGCGGCGACAGCCGCGCTGATGCACCGCGGCGACAGCCGCGCTGATGCACCGCGGCGACAGCCGCGCTGATGCACCGCGGCGACAGCCGCGCTGATGCACCGCGGCGACAGCCGCGCTGA
>NZ_JBJLRD010000077.1:0-14302 GCF_050871305.1 Kineococcus gypseus
CCACCGGGCGGATCACCACCCGCGGCCCGGCCACGTCCGTCAAGGCCGGCGCCACGACCAGGTCCGCGCGGGTGTCCTCCAACTGCCACGCCAGCGCCCGCAGCACCGGCCCGTCCAGCTCCGGGCACGTCAAGGTGGCGACCACGTCGGCGCCGGTGCGGCGCGCGACGGCGGCGACGTCGTCGAGGGCGCCGGCCACCGGCACGCCCAGCGCCTCCAGCTCGCTGCTGCCGGCGCCGCCGGGGGTGCAGGCGGCGTCGATGCGCAGCCCGTGGGAGGTGTCGCGGCGCACCTGGCGCACCAGGGAGGCCACGGCGCCCGGGTGCCCGGCGACGACGGTGGACTGCACGCACCGCCCCACCGCCCGCGAGCGGTGCAGCCGCTGGCGCGCCGCCAGGCGCCCGGCCACCGTCAGCGCACCGGCCACCGGCAGCGCCACCACCACGAAGCCGCGCGCCACGTCCAGCTGCAGGGCCCACGAGGCGGTGCCGACGGCCGCGACCACGGCCGTGCCCGCGGTGAGGACCCGCTGGAACTCCTCCGAGCCCACGGCGAGGAAGCGCGGCTCGTAGGCGCGCATCAGGCCGATGGCGGCCACCCACAGCAGCGGCAGCAGAGCCGTCAGGACGGCGACGGACGTGCCGCTGACGCTGCCCAGGTGGGGCGTGGAGCCGCCGAAGCGCACGGTCCAGCCCAGCACGGCGCCGATCGCGGCGGCCAGCGCGTCGCTGAGCACCAGGGCGCGCACGTACCGGCGCTGCCAGGCGGCACGGCGCGCGGGCCGCAGGCCGGCCGCGGTCGCACCGGTGCGGCGCTGGAGCGGGACCTCCGCCACGCCGGGGGCGCCGGGGGCGCCGAGGACGCCGGGTGCGCCCGGGGCACCAGGGCCACCGGGGGCACCGGTCGCCCGGCGCTCCCGCTGGGTCAGCACACCGCTGAGCTCGTTCGTCGCCATCCGCGTTCCCCCGTCGAGGTCGAGCCAGCACCCGGACCACGACGGCGTGGCAGCGACCACCCGAAGGCCTCGACCTCGTTGTGACGTTCGGGTGAGCAGCTGCTACACATGGTAGCGGTACGTCACCCGTTCGTCACACTCGACCCCGAACGGCGTGATCACCGCGCTGGGGACCCGGGGAGCCAGGGGTCCGGGACGCGCGCCGCGCACCGGGCGGGAACCTGCCGACGCGGAGGGTTCCGGTGGCCCGACGGGCTGGATACGCTCCGCTCGCGCCCGGCCGACGGCTGGTCGTCAGTTCCGACGGTGGAGCGAGGGCTCACCCCGTCGAGCCGTCGACACCCCAGACCCCCGGAGGTACGCCCGTGAGCATCGGTGAGCTGTGGCAGGTCGTCAGGCGCAGGCGCGTCGTCCTCGCCGTGTTCGCGCTCGTGCCGCTGCTGCTGGCGGTGGTGGGCACCGCCCTGCTCCCGAGGACGTACGAGGCGACCGCGCAGGTGTACGTCAGCGTCCCGCCGGACCCGCAGGACCCCGGGCGCGTCTACGACGGCTCCGCCTACGCGCAGTCGCGCGCCGAGTCGTACGCGCTGCTGGCGCGCACCCGGGCCGTGACGGAGCCCGTGGTGAGCGCCACCGGGTTCGAGGGCACCCCCGAGGACCTCGCCGCGCAGGTCTCCGCCTCCGTGCCGCTGGACACGGTGCTCATCGAGCTGACCGTCTCCGACGCCTCCGCGCAGCGCGCCGCCGAGCTGGCCGACGCCGTCGGCGAGCAGCTGACCCGCACCGTCGGCGAGCTGGAGGGCGGCGCCGGGGCGCTGAGCGCCGTGGAGCTCACCCTCGTGCAGCCGGCCACCGTCCCGTCCTCCCCCGCCAGCCCGAGCTGGCCGCTGGGCATCGGCCTGGGCGTGGTCGCGGGCCTGGCCCTGGGCCTGGCGGCGGCGCTGGTGGCCGAGTCGCTCTCGGCCGCCTCGCGCCGCACCGGCGGCACCGCCGGCGGCGCACCGGCGCGGCGCACGGCCCGCCAGGAGCTGCTGGGCGCCGGCATCGGCCGCGCGGACTGACCGGCCCGTGAGCGCGAGCGCACCCGCCGCGCCGCCGCAGCGCGCACCGGGCGGGGGCGCCACCGCGCACCGCGCCGCGGGCGCGGGCGTGCCGGTGGTCTTCCTGCTGGCCCAGGCGGCCGTGGTGGTCAACCTCCTGGACGTGCTCCTGCACCCCACGGCCGGCAGCGACGCCGAGGGCGTCAAGCTCGCCGGCGTGCGCGTCACCGACCTGCTGGCGGTGGCCGCGATCGGGCTGGGCGGGGCGAAGTGGCTGGCGGGCCGCACGGCCCCGCACCGCGGCGCGCTGCTGGCCCTGGTGGTCGTCACCGCCGCCTGGAGCGGCGGGACCCTCGTGGGGGTGGCCAACGGCAACGACGGGCGCTTGATGTTCGGGCAGTGGCACCTGCTGCTGTACGGCTGGGCGTTCGTGCTGGCCTGGGCGGACGCCCCGGCGGCGTGGCTGCGCCGCTGCGAGTCGCTGCTGCCGGTGCTGGCGCTGCCGGTGGCCGCGGCGCTGCTGGTCACCGGCGGCGGCGGCGACCCCTCCACGGTGCTGGGGGCGATCGCCGCGCTCGCCCTGGTGCGCAGCCGCGCCCTGGTCGCGGTGCCCCTGGCGCTGCTGACGGTGGCGCTGATCGGCGTGGGCGGCCAGCGCGCCGCCCTGCTGTTCTCCCTGCCCCCGCTGGCGCTGGCGCTGCTGCTGCGCTGGCGCGCCCGCCCGCCGCGCGGGGACGCGGTGGCGGCGCTGTCGGGCTCCGTCGCGGTCCTGGCGCTGGCGGGCCTGGCCGCGGCCGGCACCGTCGCCGCCTTCGCCGCGGACCTCGTCGAGGCCACCTTCCGCCGCACGGGCAAGGCGCAGTCGAGCCTGTCGCGCGTCGACCAGGCCACCATCGCCTGGCAGCACGTGCGCGAGTCGCCGTGGCTGGGCGAGGGGCTGGGCTTCCAGTACGCGCTGTACGACCGGCCCACGAACCGCTCGGCGATGACGTCCCTGACCCACGACGTCTACCTCGACCTGCCGCTGCGCCTGGGCGTGCCGGCCACCGCCGTGCTGCTGCTGCTGCTGGTGGCGGGCCTCGTGCAGGCCCTGCTGCTGCTGCCGCGGCTGCTGCCGCTGCAGGTCGCCGCCCTCGGCGTGCTCGTCGGCCTGCTGGGCAAGGCCGCGGTGGAGTCGATCCTCGACAAGCCGCGCCTGGCGCTGCTGGCGGCGTGGCTGGTCGTCACGCTGCTGCACGCGCGGCGGGAGGCCGGCGCGGCGCACCGCGCCGGGGACCCCGCGGCGCACCGCGCCGGGGACCTCGCGCTGGGCGGGGTGGCGCGGTGAGCCGGGGCGGGCGCGCGCGCGCCGTCTTCGTCTCCACCAGCTCGATCGTCTGGGGCGCCGAGACGAGCCTGCTGACGACCGCGCGGCACCTGCAGCGGCAGGGCGAGCGGGTGGGGCTGCTGGCGCGCGCCCCGGGCTTCGTGGAGCAGTGGCCCGGTCCGGCGCGGCTGGCCGACGGCGCGCGCCTGTTCGCAGCCCTGGCGCGCACGGCGCTGCTGGAGCGGCCGGAGGCGCTGGTGTGCTGCAGCCTGCGCCTGGCGGCGGCCTTCGCCCCGCTGCGGGTGCTGCCGCGCGCGGTGCGCCCGGCGCTGGTCTTCGACCTGCACGACTACCTGCCCGGGGCGCCGGGGCGCCGGCGCATGCGCCTGGCGATGTGGTGGTTCGACCGCGTCGTCGCCGTCAGCGCCTTCTCCGCCGCCCAGGTCTCCGCCGACCACGGCGCCGTGCTGGTCCTGGCGCGCCCCGTCGAGGCCGGCGCGGGTGCGGGCGCGGCGTGGGAGCCGCGGGGCCGGCGCGTGGGCGTGGTCGGCCGCCTGGACGCCGACAAGCGCATCGAGGTGGCCGCCGAGGCGGTGGCCCTGCTGCCGGACGCCGCGCTGGTGCTGCGCGGCGCCTCCGGGATGGACGAGGGCTACACCGAGCGGCTGCGCGGCTGGGCGCACGAGCTGCTGGGCGAGCGGGTGCTCTTCGAGGGGCGCGTGCCGCGCGAGCGCGTCGTCGCCGGCCTGGCGTGCGTGGTGGTCGCCAACGAGGAGGAGGCGCTCGGGCGCACGGTGGCCGAGGCGCAGCTGGCCGGGGTCCCCGTGGTCGTGCCCGACCGCGGGGGCGCGCGGGAGCTGGTCGAGGACGGCGTGACGGGCTGGACCTTCCGGGCCGGCTCGCCGCGCTCGCTGGCCGACGCCGTGCGGGCCGTCCTGGACGACCCGGAGGGCGCCGCGGCCGTGGTGGCGCGCGCGCGGGAGGTGGCCGCCGTGCGGCACGACCCGGACCGCGTGGCGCGCGAGTACCTGCGCTTCGCCGTCTCGGGGCCCTCGGCGCGACCGCTGCGCGCGCTGCTGCGCCGCGCGGCGGGACGCGTCGGGGAGCGCGTCGCGGCTCGTCCCCGCAGCGCGCGCCGGGCCGGTGCGCACGCCCGGCAGGAACCTGCCGTGCCCGCTCCGCGGCCCGCCGGGGGCGCCGTCCCGGCCCCCGGCGACACGCGGCGCGATCTGCACGCACCACGCTGAGTGAGCGGTCCTCGCGCTGGCGGTCCCGTGCCGTCGGCGCGGGACGCGCCACGCCGGGACTGGCGATCATGTACCGGGATGGGGCACCTTTGCCCGCGGCACCGTTCACCCGTTCGGGTGAACGGCGCCACGCCCGAGTCCGCTCACGCGGCACGTCGAGGGCGGCGCCCTCGTGGGGAGGGCGGGACCAGCGGTCCGGGGGGGCGCGCGGCCGGCGACGGCCGTCTCCCCGGGCGTCGGCCTCCCCGACCCGGAGGACCCCCTGTGCGATTCCCCCCGCTGACCCCTGCCCGCCCGACCACGACCGGCTCGGCGCTGCGCGAGCGCAGCCACGACACCCCGCTGGACGACCGCCCGCTGGACCACGACGCGCTGCGCCACGACCACCCCCCGCACCGCCGCGCCCTGCGCCTCGGCACGGTGCTGGCCGCCCTGGCCACCGCCCTCGGGGTCCTCGTCGCACCGGCGACGACGGCCTCGGCCGGCACCAGCGCGCTGCACGGGGCGTTCGTGCGCCCGGCCGAGGACACCTCGGCGTTCGCGTCCCTCACCGGCCGCAAGCTGCAGCTCGTGACGGGTTTCCTGCCCGAGACGAGCTGGGCGCAGATCACCGACCCGTACCCCATGAACCGCTGGAAGGGCAAGGGGTACCGGATGCACTGGTCCGTGCCGATGCTGCCCGAGTCGGGCGCGTCGCTGCAGACCGGCGCGACCGGCGCGTACGACGCGCACTTCAAGAAGGTCGCGCAGAACCTCGTCAACGCCGGCCAGGCGAACGCCATCGTGCGCCTGGGCTGGGAGATGAACTGCGACTGCCAGACCTGGAGCGCGAAGAAGGACCCCGCGTCGTTCATCGCGTTCTGGCGCAAGGCCGTCGCGGCCATGCGCTCGGTCGGCGGGCAGGACTTCACGTTCCTGTGGGCGCCCGGCAGCGGGAACTCCCTGGGCACCTTCTCCACCGACCGCGCCTACCCCGGTGACGCGTGGGTCGACGCCGTCGGCGCGTCCCTGTACGACCACAGCGAGAACTTCCGCCCCGAGCAGCGCGTCGAGCGCTGGGGGCACTTCTACGACCAGGACTACGGCCTGCGCTGGCTGGCGGAGTTCGGCAAGCAGCACGGCAAGCCGATCGCGCTGGCGGAGTGGGGCCTGAGCAGCCTGTCCAGCGGCTGGGGCGGCGGTGACGACACGTACTTCATCGAGAAGGTGCACGAGTACGTCTCCCTGAACAACGTGCTGTTCGAGAGCTACTTCAACTTCGACCCCTCGTCCAGCGAGAAGCACCGCATCACCGGCAGCACCTTCCCGAACGCGAAGGCCACGTACGCGAAGCTCTGGGGCGGCGGTTTCACCGCCAGGGCCGCGGCCCCGTCCACCGGCCCGGCGGTCACCTCCGACACCTGGCTGCGGTGGCGCACGAGCTCCGACGGTTCCGGCACCGCCTACGGGCTGAACGGCGCCACCCTGCGCGGGATCGTCTACGTGCGCGCCGAGGTCCCGGCCTCGCTGGCGCGCTCGGTGGCGTTCTACCTGGACAGGTCGACGTCGAGCACGCCCACCCACGCGGAGTCCGACGCCCCCTTCGACGCCCTGGGCGTCTCCGCCATCTCCGGGCGCCCCAACCCCCTCGACGGGTCGGCGCTGAGCCCGGGCAGGCACACCCTGTCCGTGGTCGTCACGAAGTGGGACGGGTCCAAGGCCACCCGCACCGCGACCTTCTACGCGGAGTGACCGCTCACGGGCGGTGACCGCTCACGCCCGGTGACCACCGGCGCCCGGTGACCACCGGCGCCCGGTGACCCCTCGCGCGCGCCGACCCCCTGCGCGCGTCGAGCCGCCCGTCCCGACCCTGACGAGATCGCGCACCGGCCCGCCGAGCGGGCCGGTGCGCGATCACGTCCGGCGCACGCCGTAGTACCGTCCGCGGCAGGACGGCGAGGTCCGAGGCGGACCGACCCCGAGACCACCGCAGGACCGGGCCGGTCGCCGTCCCCGGGACGGTGCCGTGCCCCCGCGACCGAGAGGTGCCGATGCGCGTCTTCGTGCTGCTGGAGCAAGGCAAGGGCGACCCCGCGTGGCGCGAGCGGTACGGGCGCGGGGAGGTGTACGAGCAGAGCCCCTACGGCTACGGGCTGGCGCAGGGCCCGGGCGTGCAGGTGGTCCTCTCCCGCGACCGGCGCGAGGGGCCGGTGTCCTCCTTCACCCGCCGCGCCGTGCACAAGGTCCTCGGGTTCGACCTCGTGCACGTCCTGCGGCAGCTGCCCGCCGCGCGCGCCGCCGACGTGGTGTGGACGCACACCGAGCGCGAGAACCTCGGCCTCGGCCTGCTCAAGGGGCTGGGGGTGCGCCTGCCCCCGGTGGTGGCGCAGTCGGTGTGGGTGGCCGACCGCTGGGAGAGCTGGTCCCGCCCGCGCCGGGCGCTGTACCGCTGGTGCCTGCGCCGGCTGGAGGCGCTGACCACGCTGTCGCCGCAGAACGCCGAGCGCGTGGCGGACCTGACCGGCCGGCCCGTGGAGCTCGTGCCCTTCGGGCTGCGCGCGGACCCGTGGCCGGGCAGCGGCGGCGTGCCGGCCCCCCGCGGCGGCCCGGACGGCCCGGACGGCCCGGTCGGGCGCACCGGCCCGGTGCGCGTGCTGTGCCTGGGCAACGACGTGCACCGGGACTGGGAGGTGCTGCGGGAGCTGGCGCGCGAGGGCGGCGACGCGGTGGAGGTCACCGTGGTCACCAAGCGGCTGGACGGCTCCTTCGCACAGGGCCTGCCCAACCTGCGCGTGCGCCCGGCGCGGCGCGTGGCCGAGACCGCCGACGCCTACGCGGCCGCCGACGTGGTCTGCCTGCCGCTCAAGCACAACCTGCACGCCTCGGGGATCACCGTCCTGCTGGAGGCGGCCACCTGGTCGGTGCCGTGCGTGGTCACCGACACCGGCGGGCTGCGCGCCTACTTCGACGACGGGGCGGTGACCTACCTGCCCGAGGGCGCCTCCCCGCGGCAGTGGTGGGAGGCCGCGCGCCGGGCCGCCGGCGGCGAGGGCGCGAGCGCCGTGGCGCGCATGCGCGAGCGCGTCGCGCAGGCGGAGCTGACCGACGCCGGGTACGCCGCGCGGCACGTGGTGCTCAGCGAGCGGTTGCTGGGGGCGCCGGCGCTCACCCGGCGGTCGCGCTAGGCAGCGCGAACTCGGCGGACCTCTGCCGGGATCGGCCCCGGTCGTGCTCGAGGTGTGAAGGGGGGACCACGGGTGGTTCCCGTACTCCCCCGGACGCAGTAGCGTTCGCGCCTGCCGACGTCGCTCTCGCAGCCGCGTGGCTGCCCACCCCCGGGAGGGGACATCAACGCCACCCAGCGCCACTCGCGCCACCGCAGGCCCACCGCTCCGCTCGCGGCGGGGGCGGTCCTGGCCGTCCTCGTCCCGCTGGCCCCCCTGGCACCCGCCGGGGCCGCCTCGCTCGCCGACGACCCCGCCACCCGCACCAGCGCCCGGGTGAACTTCCAGAGCCAGGCCGCGACCACCCCGGCCGGCTACACCGCCGACCACGGCCAGGCGTACAGCACCACCACCGGCACGGGCTGGGTGGACGACCTCACCGGCGCGCCGCTCTCCCTCGTGGGCAACGGCCGCCAGCGCAACTCCAGCGCCTCCCCGGACAAGCGCTACGACACGTTCGTGCAGATGCAGCAGAGCACCGCCGCGTACGGGGGCACCACGCGCCCGGGCCGCTGGGAGCTCGCGCTGGTCGACGGCACCTACGACGTCACCGTCGCCGTGGGCGACCCCACCGCCTTCAACTCCACCCACACGATCGTCGCCGAGCCGGGCGGGCCGAACGCGGTCACGATCGTCGACGGGGCGCAGCTCACCGCCGAGCGCCGCTTCGAGACGGTCACCGCCCGCGTCGCCGTCGCCGACGGCCGGCTGACGCTCTCGCCCGGGGACGGCGTCAACACGAAGATCGACTTCGTCGACGTGGTGCGCGTGAGCACCCCGCCGGCGCCCGGCGCGCTGGTGCTCTCCTCGCCCGACGACGCCGCCCTCGGCCTGCCCGTGCCCCGCCTGGTGTTCAGCACCGTGCAGGGCCGGCCGACCCCGCCGGCGCGCTCGTTCATCGTCACCAACACCGGCGGCACGCCGCTGACGCTCTCCGGCCTGGCCACCGCCGGCCCGCACGCGGGCAGCTTCGCCCTCGCGCCCGGTCAGCCCAGCACCGTCACCGTGCCCGCGGGCGGGACCGCGCAGGTCGCGGTGGTCTTCACGCCCGCCGCGCCGGCGAACTGCCCCTCCTCGGCGAACCCGACGGCCATCGCCGACATGGAGCGCTACGCGCAGCTGACCTACACCACCCCGGCCGGGCCGGGCGCGGTCGACCTGTCGGGCGTGGTGACCTGCAACGTCGAGGGCAACAACGAGCCCACGCTGCAGCAGGTCGCCGAGGTCCTCGGCTACGACGTGCGCACCTACCGCACCGGCGGCAACGAGCGCTTCATCGGGCCGCAGCGCAACTCCCCCGGCTCCGACGAGGTCTACTCGCCGTACTTCACCCCGGCCGACCCGGCCCAGCCGGTCACGCTGACGCCGGTGGCGCACTACGGCAGCCGCAACACGGCCGCCGCCGGCTACGGGCGCACCGGCTGGATCGCCAAGGGCGCGGTCGGCGGCACCGGCTGCACCGCGACGTGCAAGCAGCTGTTCCTCTTCCCCGGGGACACCGCCACGTCCTACACCGACAACCAGGAGCTCATGCCGGGGATCACCGGCACGACCTCGTTCCGCCCCGGCGGGGCGTTCGGGCTCTTCCACGGCGACTACGGCGACGTGAACTACACCGACGACGGGTTCAACCCCGCCCGCACGGCGTCGGGCGCGACGATCAGCCCGCTGCACCACCTGCACAGCATCCGCGTCTACCCCGCCTACAGCGCCGGCCGCCAGCGCGTGCCGGACACGTGGATCGTGGGCGTCGACATCACCCGCGTCCCGGCGTACAAGAACAACGACTTCGAGGACGTCGTCCTCGTGCTGCGCAACGCTCGTCCCGCCGAGCCGGCCGCGCCGGTGCCCGGCACCGCCACGACCGCGAACCTCGCGGCGGGCGGCACGGTCGGCGCGGACTGCCGCGTCACCGGCTTCGACGGGGTGCTGGCCAACTCCGCCGGCACCCAGTGCAACCCGGCGAACATCGCGTTCACGCCGGACGGGCTGCGGCTGACCTCCTCCGCCGGCCAGCTGGCCGACGGGCGGCAGCAGAACGCCCTGTACAAGTCGTTCGACGCCTCGACCGGCCCGTTCACGGTGCGGGCGCGGGTCAAGGGGCCGATCACCGGCCTGACCCAGCCGTACCAGCAGGTCGGCGCCTTCTTCGGCCCCGACCAGGCGAACTTCGTCAAGGTCGAGGTCGAGAACCAGGTGGCCGGGGGCACCCCGCAGGCGACCTTCTTCGTCAGCGAGAAGGGCGCGGCGCGCACCGTGGCCACCACCGCGGTGCCGGCGGTGACCTCCGCGAGCACGGTGGACCTGGTCATCCAGGGCAACACCAGCTTCCCCGACCCGATCGCGGCCACCTCGGACCCGAACAAGGTCCGCACCTACCCGCTGACGCGGGTGACGGTGGCCTACTCGATCAACGGCGGGGCGCCGGTGCCGATCGGGAGCACCGCGTTCAGCCCGGCCGACGTGAGCGCGTGGTTCGGCCGGTCCGCCAAGGCCGGGGTGCTCGTCTCCGGCGGCGGCAGCACCGCGCCGTTCAGCGCGACGTTCTCCTCCTTCGCCGTCACGGCGCAGTAGTCCCCGCACCGCCCGCCGCCCCGGCGCGGGGCGGCGGGCGGTGCAGGCGCAGTCCAAGCACAGTCCCGACGGCGGGGCCCGCCCGGGATCCCTCCGTGCAGGGCCCCGCCCCCAGGAGCGGAGGCCCACCCTGAGAAGCGTCGTCGTCACCAAGTTCACGCCGTTCCCGGCCAACGCCGGTGGGCGGCTGCGCTCGCTGGCCGTGGTGCGCCGGCTGGCCTCGCTGGGCCCGACCACCCTGTGCTGCTTCTCCGACGGCACCGGGGACGCCGACGCCCTGCGCGCCGAGGGCGTCACCGTCCACGAGGTGCCCTGGCGCCCCGGGCCCGCGACCGTCGTGAAGGGCCTCGTGCCGGGCGGGAGCCTGTCGGCGGCCCGCTTCTACGACGCGCGCCTGGCCGCCCTGGTGCGCGAGCAGGTCGCCACCCAGCGCCCGGACCTGCTGCAGGTGGAGTACTCGCAGCTGGGCGCCTACCTGCGCACTCCCGGCGCGCTGGTGCGCGCGCTGGACTGCCACAACGCGGAGGCGGCGCTGGTCGCCAGCTACGCGGCCTCCGCCGGGCCCGTGCGCAAGGTCGCCTCGCTGCTCGAGGCGCGCCTGCTGGAGCGCGTGGAGCGCGCGGCCGTCGAGGCGGCCGACGTCGTCTCCGTGGTGAGCGCCAAGGACGCCGAGCGCCTGCCCGGGCGCCCGCGGCGGGTCGTCACCGCGCTCAACGGCTGGGAGACGCGCCCGGTGCTCGCACCGGCCGAGGAGCCCGTGGCGGTGTTCGTCGGCACGCTGGGCTGGAAGCCCAACGCCGACGCCGCGCAGTGGCTGGCCCGGGAGGTGTGGCCCTCGGTGCGCGCGGAGATGCCCGCGGCGCGCGCGTCCCTGGTCGGGCGCGACCCCTCCCCCGCCACGCTGGCGCTGGCCGGCGACGGCCTGACCGTGACCGGCACCGTGCCCGACGTGCAGCCGTACCTGGCGCGCGCGCGGGTGGCGCTGGCCCCGCTGCGCGCCGGCGGCGGCACCCGCCTGAAGATCCTCGAGGCCCTGGCCGCCGGCCGGCCGGTCGTGGCCACCTCCGTGGGCGCGGACGGCCTGGAGGAGCTCGTCGGCGCCGGCGTGGTCGTCGCCGACGAGCCCGCGGACTTCGCCAAGCGCGTCGTGGAGCTCCTGGCCAACCCCGCGCAGGCGGAGGAGCTGGGGCGCGCGGGGGCCGCCGCGGTCGCCGAGCGCTACGGCTGGGACCGCGTCCTGCAGCCGTGGGTCGACGCCGTGCAGGAGCTCGTCGCCGCCCGCAGCGCGGCGGCCCGGCCGTGAGCGCGGCCCCCCACCTCCCCCCACCGTCCGAGCAGCCCGAGCAGCACGAGCAGCCCGTAGGAGGGCCGATGTCGACCGTCATCACCGATCTCCAGGAGTCCACCCTCGAGGCGTTCCGGCCGCTGCTGCAGGGCCGCGACGTCGCGCTGCTGGACTTCCCCAACCACAGCAACTGCGGGGACAGCGCGATCTGGCGCGGTGAGGTGGCGCTGGCCCGGGCCCTGGGCTGCCGCGTGACCTACCGCTGCGAGACGGGCACCTACCGCCGCGAGGACATCGCCGCCCTGCCCGCCTCCACCGCGGTCCTGCTGCACGGCGGGGGCAACTTCGGCGACCTGTGGCCGCACTTCCACGGCTTCCGCGAGCAGGTCATCGCCGACTTCCCCGACCGCCGCATCATCCAGATGCCGCAGTCGATCCACTTCCGCGACCCGGCGGCCCTGCAGCGCACCCAGCGGCTGATCGCGGCGCACCGCGACTTCGTGCTGGTCGTGCGCGACCACCAGAGCCACCGCATCGCGCAGGAGTCCTTCGACTGCCGGGTCATGCTCGCCCCGGACATGGCGTTCATGCTCGGGGCGCAGCAGCGCACCCACCCGGCCACCGAGGACGTCTTCACCCTGGCCCGCACCGACCACGAGACGCTCGGGGAGGCGCTGGGCCCGGTGGCCGCCGCGGAGGGCCTGCAGCCGGTGGACTGGGGCCGCCCGCGCCCGCCGGCGTGGGAGCCCGAGGGGTTCCTGCTGCGCATGGACCTGGGCCTGGCCCGCCTGCCGCGCCCGCTGCGCGACCTGGGGCTGGCCGAGCGCCGGCACGGCTGGAGCTACGAGTGGCTGGCCGAGCGGCAGGTGCAGCGCGGGCTGGAGTTCCTCAGCCGGGGCCGCGTCGTGCTGACCGACCGCCTGCACGCGCACCTGCTCGCCGAGCTGCTCGGCATCCCGCACGTCGCGGTCGACTCCGGCTACGGCAAGATCCGCAGCTACCACGAGACGTGGCTGGCGGACTCGCCGCTCGCGCACGTGGAGACCAGCGCGAAGGACGCGGTGGTCAAGGCGCGCGAGCTGTTCCGGGAGCTGGCCGCCGGATGAGCGCACGGACCACGCCCCCTCCCACCGGCCCCGGAGCCGCGGCCGCGCCGGGCGCCGCCCGGGGCCTGGGCGCGCGGGCCCTGCGGGGGGCGGCCTGGTCGGCGCTGGAGAAGTGGGGCGCGCGCCTGACGCAGCTGCTGGTGTTCGTGCTGCTCAGCAGGTTGCTGGACCCCACCGTCTTCGGCGTCGTCGCGATCGCGGCGGTCGTGCTGGACCTGGTGCGCATCCTGGTCGACCAGGGCTTCGGCCAGGCGATCGTCGTCGAGGACCGGCCCGACCGCTCCTTCGTGAGCACCGCGTTCTGGATCGGGCTGGGCGTCTCGGCCCTGTGCACGCTCACCGTCTTCCTCACCGCGCCGCTGGTGGCGGACCTGTACGACGAGCCGCAGCTGACGGCGGTGCTGCGCTGGCTGTCGCTGGGCTTCGTGCTGCAGGCGGCGGCCGGGGTGCCCTCGGCGCTGCTGTCGCGGGAGTTCCGCTTTCGCGAGCTGGCGCTGCGCCGCCTGCTGTCGGTGCTCGCCGGCGGCGTGGCCGGCGTCGTGCTGGCCGCCACGGGGGCGGGCGTGTGGGCGCTGGTGGTGCAGACGCTGGTGACGACGGCGACCGCGCTGGTGGTCCTGCTCGCCGCCACCCGCTTCCGCCCCAGCCCGCGCGTCAGCCGCGCCCACTGGCGCCGCCTGGTGCGCTTCAGCGGCGGCGTGCTGGGGGTGGACCTGACCACCTGGGCGATCAACAACGTCGACAAGCTCCTCGTCGGCGCGCTGCTGGGCACCGAGGCGCTGGGCTACTACTACATCGCCTGGCGCATCGTCATGCTCGTCACCGAGGTGCTGACCGGCGTCATGGCCGGCGTGGCGCTGCCGGTGTTCTCGCGCCTGAAGGGCGACCGGGAGCTGACGGTGCGGGCCCTGTTCCGCGCCACCAGGCTGTCGGTGGCCGTGGCCGCGCCCGCGTTCGCCGGGATCCTCGTGCTGGCCCCGGACCTGGTCCCGGTCGTCTTCGGGGCGCAGTGGACCGACGCGGTGCTGCTGGCGCAGGTGCTGTGCCTGCTCGGCCTGGTCTACTCCGTGACGTTCTTCGACCGCAGCGTGCTGTACGCGGCCGGGCGGCCCGGGCTGGAGCTGGTCGTGACGGTCGCGACGGCCGTGGGCACCGTCCTGGCGGCGGCGCTGGGCTCGCTGGGCGGGCTGCTGCTCGTGTGCGTGCTGCTCGTCGCCCGCACCTACGCCGTCTGGCCGCTGCGCATCGCGTTCCTGCGCAGGGTGACGGGCCTGCCGGTCGGCCGCTACCTGCTGCAGTGGGCGCGGCCGGTGCTGGCGACCCTGCCGGCGGTGGCCGCCGCCGAGGTGGTGCGGCACCTGCTGGAGGAGACCGCGGCGCCGGTGCGCCTGGTGGCCGCCGGGGCGGCCTTCGCGCTGGTCTACCTCCTGCTGCTCGTGCTCGTCGACCGGCGCTTCGTGCGCGAGACGCTGGGCACCGTGCGCGCCGCGGCGCGGCGGCGCCCCGCCGCCCCCCCCCCCCCCCCCACCCCCCCCCCCCCCCCCCCCCCCCCCCCCCCCCCCCCCCCCCCCCCCCCCCCCCCCCCC
>NZ_JBJLRD010000078.1:0-13971 GCF_050871305.1 Kineococcus gypseus
CCCCCCCCTCCCCCCCCCCCCCCCCCCCCCCCCCCCCCCCCCCCCCCCCCCCCCGCCCCCCCCCCCCCCCCCCCCCCCCCGCCGCGCCCCCGCCCCCCCCCCCCCCCCCCCCCCCCCCCCCCGCTGCTTCGACCGCCTCGTGGTCGACCTCGCCGGCCGCGGCGACGGGTGGTTCGTGCGCTACGTCGACCAGGTGGCGTTCGACGGCTCGGGGTCCCCCGTGCCGGTGCGCGGCGGGGCGCGCCTGGAGGTGGTCGTCGTGGAACCGGTGACGCCCACCGACGCGTGGTTCCTGCCGAGCGGGGAACTGGCGGACGTGCGCGGGTTCCGCACGTTCCGCCAGCTCGCGTGGGCGGGTTCCTTCGAGGGGCACACCACGTTCGGCCTGGGGGTGCGCGCGCGGCTGCCGTTCCGGGTGTTCCTGCTGGACGGGCCGGGGTCGGGCTCGCGCGTGGTGGTGGACGTCGCCCACCGGTGGTGACGCGCCGGTGGTGACGCACCGCCGGGCCGGGCCGGTCGCGCCCGGCCCGGCGGGGCGCGCTCAGCCGGGCGCGGCGGGGACCTGCCGCAGCGCGCGGAACGCCGGTGCCAGCGCGTCGGCCAGCGAGGCGAACACCGGCCGCAGCCGGGCGTGGACGGCGGCGTCGGCGGCGCGGGGTTCGACGACCTCGCCGATGCGCACCTCCCGGCGCGAGGCCTCCAGCAGGTCCAGGTGGCCCAGCGCGTGGTGGCCCACGAGCGCGGCGCCGAAGCTGGAACCCTCCTGCCCGCCGGCGGCGAACGACAGCGGCCGCCCCAGGACGTCGGCGAGCAGCTGGCGCCACACGGCGCTGCGGGCGAAACCCCCGGTGGCGCGGACCTCGTCGATGGCCGGGCCGGCCGCCTCGACGGAGTCGGCCACGAGCGCGAGCTGCTGGCACACCCCCTCCAGGGCGGCGCGCACGACGTGGGCGCGGCCGTGGCGGCGCTGCAGGCCGACGACCGCTCCGGAGGTCAGGGCGCTCCACTGCGGGGCGCGCTCGCTGAGCAGGTGCGGCAGCACCAGCAGCCCCTCCGCACCGGCGGGCACCCGGGCGGCCATCTCCAGCAGCGCCTCCTCGGGCAGGTCGCCGAGCTCCGCGGCCTGCTCGGAGACGTCGGGCAGCAGCTCCTCGGCCAGCCAGCGCAGCACGACGCCGCCGTTGGTGGTGGCGCCGCCGACGACCCACAGGTCGTCGGTGAGGGAGTAGCAGAACGTGCGCCCGGCGGCGTCCACGCGCGGGGTGCGCGCGGCCACGCGCAGCGCGCCGGAGGTGCCGATGGACAGCGCCGCGGTGCCGGGCACCACGGCGCCCACGCCGAGGTTGGCCAGCGGGCCGTCGGCGCCGCCGGCGACGACGGGGGTGCGCGCGGGCAGGTCCAGCTCGCGGGCGGCCGCGGCCGTCAGGGTGCCCACGACGGCGGTGGCGGCGGCCACGGGCGGCAGCTGCAGCGGGCTGAGCCCGGCGGTGCGCAGCGCGTCGCCGGACCAGTCGCCGGTGGCCAGCTCCAGCAGCCCGGTGGCCGAGGCGGTGGAGCGGTCGGTGACCCAGGTGCCCGTCCAGCGGTGCACCAGCAGGTCCTTGACCTGCACCCAGCGGCGGGCGGCGGCGAAGAGCGCCGGCTGGTGCCGGCGCAGGTGCACGAGCTTGACCAGGGGCGACATCGGGTGCACCGGGGTGCCCGTGGCGCGGTGCAGGGCGCGCCCGTGCTCGGTGGGGCGCAGCTCCTCGGCCTCCTCCGTGGCGCGGGTGTCGGCCCAGGTGATCACCTGGGTGAGCAGCCGGCCGTCCCCGTCGACGCCGACGAGGGAGTGCATGGCGGAGCTGAAGGAGAGGGCGGCGACGGTGCAGCCGGCCGCGCGGGCGCGGGCGGCGGCGTCGCGGGCGGCGCGCACGGCGGCCGCGAGCACCTCGGCGGCGTCCAGCTCGACGTGGCCGGGGGCCGGCTCGCGCAGCGCGTAGCCGGCGCCGGCGGCGGCGCGCTCGCGCCCGGCGGCGTCGAAGGCGACGACCTTCGTGGAGGTGGTGCCCAGGTCGACGCCGAGCACGACGGGGGTGCCGGTGGCGCTCACGGGCACATAGGTATCACCATTGACGCGGTGCGGACAATGGCCCCGTGAGCCGCGCGAGCACCGACCGCCCCGCGAGCGCCGACCGCCCCGCGAGCGCCGACCGCCCCGCGAGCGCCGACCGGCCCGCGAGCCGGCGGGCGCACCGGTGAGCGCACCGGCGGGCCCGGGCGCGCCGACCCTGCACACCGGCGTGCTGGACGCGCTCGGCGGCGAGATCGCCTCCGGTGCGCTGCCGGCCGGGCGCGTGCTGCGCCTGGAGGCCCTCGCGCAGCGCTTCGGCGTCTCGCGCACCGTGGTGCGCGAGGCGGTGCGGGTGCTGGAGTCCCTCGGCCTGGTGGAGACCCGCCGCCGGGTGGGCGTGACCGTGCTGCCGCGCCCGAGCTGGAACGTGCTCGACCCGCGCGTGGTGCGCTGGCGCCTGGGCGGGGCCGGGCGCGCCGAGCAGTGGCGCTCGCTGACGGTGCTGCGCGCCGGCGTCGAGCCGGTGGCCGCCGCCGAGGCCGCCCGCCGCGCGCGCCCCGAGCAGGCCCGGCGCCTGCTGGAGCTGGCCGAGCGCATGGAGGAGGCCGGCGCCGCCGGCGACCTGGCCGCCTTCGGCGAGGCCGACGTCGCCTTCCACGCCCTGCTGCTGCGCGCCGGGGGCAACGAGATGCTCACCGCCCTGGCCGGCATGGTCGCCGAGGTGCTGCGCGGGCGCACCGAGCACCTGCTCATGCCCGAGCACCCCGCCCCGCAGGCGCGCGCCCTGCACGCGCGGGCGGCGCGCGCCGTCGCCGACGGCGACCCGGTGGCCGCCGAGGAGGCCGTGCGCGCCATCGTCGCCGAGGTGCAGGTGGCGATCGAGCGCACCACCGGCGGCGGCTGAGCCCCGCGGGGCGTGGCGGGCGGCAGGATGGGCGCGGTGGACCTCGACGGCGCGCTGCACCGCGCCGGGGCGCGCGCCGGCGAGCCCCTGGCGCTGGTCGTGCTGCCCGGCGCCGGGGTGGGGCTGGCCGCGGCGGGCGGGCCGCTGCCGCTGGCGGGTGAGCCGGTGGCGCTGGTGCGCCGGCTGGAGGCGCTGCTGCACCCGCGCTGGACGTGGTGGTCGGCGGCCGGCACGGCCGCCCCGCTGGTGGCCGCCGGGGTGCACCTGGCCCGCTGCCACGACGTGGCCGCGGTGCACCGGCTGCTGGTGGGCGGCGCGCGCGACGACCCGGGCGCGGCGTGGGCGGCCGCGCACGAGCTGCCCGTCCCGCCGGCGCCGGCCACGCACCGCGAGGCCGCCCACGGCACCGGGCTGCTGGACCTCGACGGCGCGCTCAGCGGGGACGCCGGCCCGGTGGGCGCGGACGGGCAGCTGGCCGCCGGGTGGGTGGACGGGCGCGCGCTGGGCCCGGACGTCGAGCCGGGCGAGCGGCTGCGGCGCGCGGCGCGCTGGGCGGTGCTGGCGCTGCACACCGCCGCCGGCCAGCAGCGCGCGCTGCTGGCGCGCGCCGACCCGCGCCCGCGGCCGGTGCCGCCGCCGCTGGCGGTGCAGACGGCGTGGAGCGAGTCGGCGGCCGCGCTGCTGGCGGTGGAGCTGGAGCGCACCGGGCTGCCGCTGGACCGGGCGGCGGCCGAAGCCGTCGTGGCCGCCGAGGTCGGCCCGCGCCCCGACGGGCCGGCCGCCGAGGAGGCCGCCCGGGCCGCGCGCGACGCCCCGGTGCGCGCCCTGCTGGGCCCGGTGGACCTGCGCAACCCCGCGCAGGTGCTCGCCGCGCTGCGCGAGCTGGGCTTCGACGTGCCAGACACGCGCGGCTGGCGCCTGGAGCGGCTGCGCGGGGCGCACCCGGCGGTGGACGCGCTGCTGCGCTGGCGGCGCGCGGAGCGGGTGGCCACCACGTACGGCTACGCCTGGCTGGACCGCCACGTCGGTCCCGACGGGCGGCTGCGGGGGGCGTGGTCGGCCTCCGACGGCGGGGGCGGGCGCATGACGGCGCAGGCCGGGCTGCACAACCTGCCCGCCGAGCTGCGCCCGGCGGTGGCCGCCGAACCCGGGCACGTGCTGGTGCGCGCGGACCTCGGGCAGGTCGAGCCGCGGGTGCTGGCGGTGCTCTCCGGCGACGCGGGCCTGGTGGCGGCCACCCGCGAGGACGACCTGTACGCGCCCGTGGCCGCCGCGCTGGGCGCCGACCGCGCCACCGCGAAGGTCGCCGTCCTGGCGGCGATGTACGGGCAGACCTCCGGCGCGGCCGGGGACGCGCTGCGGCGCATGGAGCGCGCCTACCCGGCGGCGCTGGCGCTGCTGCGCGGGGCGGAGGCGGCCGGGCGCGAGGGGCGGGACGTGGCCACGTGGGGCGGGCGGCCGGTGCGGGTGGGCTCGCAGGAGCTGCCCGAGGAGGCGCTGGCGGTGCGCGGGCGCTTCGCGCGCAACGCGGTGGTGCAGGGCACCGCGGCGGAGCTGTTCAAGGCGTGGGCGGTCACGGTGCGCGCGGGCCTGGCCGGCGGCGCCGGCGGGGAGCGGGGCCGGGTGGTGCTGTGCCTGCACGACGAGCTGCTGCTGCACGTGCCGCAGGCCGACGCCGACGCGGCGGCGCAGCTGCTGCGCTCGGCGCTGGAGGCGGCGGTGCGGCGCTGGGCGGCCGGGTGCGGCGTGCGCTTCGTCGCCGACGTCGCGGTGGTGCACCGCTGGTCCGAGGCGAAGTAGGGCCGAGCGGGGCGCGGCGGGGCGGAGCAGGGTGGGGCGCGGCGGCCCCGGCGCGCGCCCCGCGGCCTCAGCCGAGGACCTCCGGCTCGTCGGGCACGTCCGGCGGCAGGCGCCGCGGGCCCGCCTCGGGCGGGCGCGGGCGGTCCTGCGGGTGCAGGCGCACCGCCACCAGGGCCACGTCGTCCTCCGGCTGGGCGGGCAGCATGCGCGCCAGCAGCCCGTCGCACAGCGCGTCCAGGTCGGGCTCGCCGGCGGCCAGCTCGCGCAGGGTGGCGCGCAGCAGGTCCAGACCCTCGTCCAGGGACTGCCCGCGCCGCTCCACCAGGCCGTCGGTGTACAGCAGCACGGTGCTGCCCGGCTCCAGCTCCACGACGGACTCGGTGCGCTCGGTCTCCGGCAGCACGCCCAGCAGCAGGTCGGCGCCCCCGCCGTCCAGGGTGAGGACCTCGCCGGCGGCGGTGAGCACCATCGGCGGCGGGTGCCCGGCGTTGGACCAGCGCAGCAGGCGGGTGCCGTGGGCGCGCTGCTCGGTGCGCTGCTCGGCGGGCTGCTCCAGGCGGGCCACGACGGCGGTGGCGGTGGTGTCCACCTGCAGGGTGCGCACCACCCGGTCCACCGTGCGCAGCACCTCGGCGGGACCCGCACCGCCCACCGCGGCGGTGCCGCGCACCAGGGTGCGCACCTGGCTCATCGCGGCGGCCGCCTGGGTGTCGTGGCCGACGACGTCGCCGATGACGAGCACGGTGGCGCCGTCCTGCTGCAGGAAGGCGTCGTACCAGTCGCCGCCGACCTGCGCGGCCTGCGCGGCCGGGTCGTAGCGGGCGGTGATCTGGGTGTGGTCCGGCTCGGGCAGCGGGGTCAGCAGCGAGCGCTGCAGCGCCTCGGCCAGGTCGCGCTGCTGGCGGTACAGGCGGGCGTTGTCGAGCACCACGCCGGCGCGGGCACCGACGTGCTGCAGGGTCACCAGGTCGTCCACACCGACCTCGCCGCGCTCGGCGGAGTTCGCCAGCGACAGCACGCCCACCGCGCCCTCGCGGCCGGTCAGCGGCAGCACCACCGCCGACGCCGGCGCCAGCTCGTGCAGCAGGTCGCGGGCGCGCCCGGGCGGCAGCGTGGCCGCGACGGCCTCCTCGGCGCCGCTGGGCAGGGACTGCGGCTCGCCGGTGCGCACCGCGCGCACCACGGGCGAGTCGTCGCCGAGCAGGTCCGTGCGGGTGCTCGCGTACTCCTCCACCACGGGGCGCAGCGCCGGGTCGCGGTGCCAGGAGGCGGCGTGGCGCAGCCCGTGCCGCCCGCCGGCGCGGTGGCCGTCCTCGACGAGGGCGACCGCGGCCCAGTCGGCCAGGGTGGGCACCACCAGCCGCGCCAGGCGGCGCGCGGCCTCGTCGTTGTCCAGGGTGCCGCTGAGCTCGGCGGTGATGCGCGCCAGCAGCGCGGTGCGCCGGGCGGCGCGCTCGGACTGCTCCTGCGCGCGGCGCCGGTCGCTGACGTCGAGGAAGGAGACGGCCAGGCCCTCGCCGGTGCGCCAGGCGCGCACCTCGAACCACGCGTCCAGCGGCGCGGGGTAGTGCGCGTCGAAGCCGACGGCCTCCCCGTGCTCCATCGCGCGGCGGTAGGCGGTCTCGAACTCCGAGCCCAGCGCGGCGGGGAAGAGGTCCCACACCACGCCGCCGAGCAGCTCGTGGCGCGCGCGCCCCAGCACCCGCTCGGCCTCGGCGTTGACGTAGGTGAAGCGCCAGGCGGTGTCCAGGGAGAAGAACGCCGTCGTCATCGACTCCAGCAGGTGCCTGATCCGCGCGTCGGCCTCGCGGTGGGCGGTGACGTCCCAGGCGGCGCCGAGCATGCGCACGGCCGTGCCGTGCTCGTCGCCCAGCGCCCGCCCGCGCGCGCCCAGCCAGCGCACCTCGCCGCCGGGCAGCACCACGCGGTACTCGGCGGCGAAGCGCCCGCACGAGGCGATGGCCGCCTCCAGGTCGGCGCCGACGCGCTCGAGGTCCTCCGGGTGCAGGCGCGCGTTGAACGCGTCGATGGTCTGGTCGAAGCCGGCCACGTCGTAGCCGAAGAGCTCGATGAGGTGCTCGTCCCAGCTCAGCGTGCCCTCGACGAGGTCCCAGTCGAAGGTGCCCACGCCGGCGGCCTCGGTGGCCAGCTCCAGCAGCTCGCGGCGCGCGTCGGTGTCCGCCACGCGCACCGCGTCGGCGGGCACCTCCACGGGGCTCGGGACGGGCGCCAGGCCGCCGCCGCGCCCACCCCCGCCGCTGCCCCCGTCGAGGCCCACCACTCGTTCCGACACCCGGCCTCCTCACCGCTCGGAGGTCGCCGCGACCGCCGGGGGACCAGTGTCCACGAGCCGGAGCCGCCGCGCGCACCCCGCGCGGCGGGGCGCGGGCTCAGTTCAGGGCGCGGGTGCCCTCGGGGATGCCCCCGCCGGCGAGGATCGCGCGCGCGGCGTCCTGCAGCGCGGTCAGCGCCACCCGCTGCGTCAGCGGGCCGTAGCTGACGCGGGCCACGCCCAGCTCGGCCAGGCGCGCCTGGTCCGGGACGCCGGGGAAGCCGATGACGCTGAGCCTGCCGCGGCCCAGGGCGGCGACGAGCTGCTGCACGTCGTCGTCGGTCAGCGGACCGGGGACGAACACGCTCGTCGCGCCGACGCCCAGGTAGGCGCGGCCGCGCTCGACGGCGTCGGCGAGCACCTGCTCGCGCGGGCGGTCGCCGCCGCGCACGAACGCGTCGGTGCGCGCGTTCAGGACGAAGGGCACGCCCTCGGCGTCGCCGGCGGCGAGGACGTCCTCCACGACGCGCACCGACTCCGCCAGCGGGCGCAGCTGGTCCTCGACGTTGGCGCCCACCACGCCCGCGCCGATCGCCCGGCGCACCGTCTCGCGCGCGTCGCCGAAGCCGCCGTCGAGGTCGGCGGTGACGGGCAGGTCGCCGGCGGCGACGACGATGCGCTCGACCATGCGCAGGGCCAGGTCCAGCGGGACCTGCTCGCCGTCGGCGTAGCCGAACGTCGAGGCGATGGAGTGCCCGGCCGTGGCCAGCGCCCGGGTGCTCGGCTCGGCGGCCACGACGGCGGCGCTGACGGCGTCCCAGACGTTGACCAGGACGAGCAGCTCGGGGTCGGTGTGCAGGCGGCGCAGCTCGGCGGCCTTCTGTGCGAGGTCCACGGGACGACCCTGCCACACGACCCCGCCACACGACCCCGCCGCACGACCCCGCCACGGCGGGTGCCGCGCCGCCCCCGGGCGCCGGTCAGGGCCGCGGGTCGGTGCGCTCCCACCGCCGCCCGTCGCGCCGGCGGCGCGGGGTGGTGGCGGCCAGGCACCGCGGGCACACCTCGCGCACGGCGTCGGCGCTGCCGCCGGTGAGCGGGTCGACGTCGGCGAAGTCCACGTGCGGGAAGCGCGAGAGGCCCGCGCGGTGCAGCGGCACCCCGCAGGCGGTCTGGTTCTGCCCGGGCTCCCAGGCGTGCACCTCACCCGCGGGCAGCCTGCTGCCCTCCCCCGGGTCGTACGTCCCGCTCGCCGCGACCTTCACCGGGCACCTCCCGCCCTCCCCCGCACCGCCACGTGTGAACGGCGTGCCACGGGGAAGGGAGCAGGAGCAGGCACGACCGTTCCCAGCAGGAGGTACCCGTGAGCACCAGCGACAACCGCTACGTCACCCAGGGCGTGCACGACCTCGCCTCGGCCCTGTGGTTCGGCGGCACCGTGATGGGCATCGCCGGCGTCAACAAGTCCGGCAGCGACCTGACCTCCGGCTCCGACCGCATCCGGGTGGCCGCCTCGGCGTGGCAGCGCTTCCAGCCGGTGCAGTGGGGCGGCATCGCCACGATCCTGTACACCGGCTCGAAGCTGACCGCCGCCAGCGGCGACCGCATCGCCCTGCAGAAGGGCTACGGCAGCGTGGGCCTGCTGAAGATCGGCTTCGTCGTCGGCGGCGCGGTGGCCACGGCGTACGCCTCGTTCGCCGGCAAGAAGATCGCCGAGGCGGCGCAGGCGGCCGAGCAGCGCGGGGAGCCGGTGTCCGTCAAGGACGCCACCATCCCCACCCCCACCACCCCCGCGGACCTCGCGGCGTGGCAGAGGAAGCAGCGCGTCGCGCAGTTCGTCCAGCCGCTGCTGGCCGGCGGGAACATCTTCTGCAACGCGTACCTGGTGCAGTCCTACCGCGCCGGGCAGACGGCCAAGGGCGTCCTGGCGCGCCTGAACCCCCTGACCTGAGGCGCCCGCGGGGCGGGGCGGGTCACTGGCCGCCGAAGGACGTGACCCGCTCCGCCTCCTTGTCCCCGAACGACCACGGCTGACCGGTCGCCTCCAGCACCGACCACCACAGGTCCCCGTGCGGGTCGACCTGGTTGCGCGCGGAGACGGCCAGCCGGATGGGGATGTGCACGAACCGGCGGCGCCAGCGGCCCACCACCATGTTGGTGCGACCGGCCATCGCCGCGTGCGCGGCCGCGTGCGCCAGGCGGATGCAGTACACGCTGTCGTACGGGTTCGCCGGCACCGAGCGGATGACGTAGCTGGGGTCGATGTAGCGCAGGTTCAGCTCCAGGCCGTTGGCCGCGAAGTCCTCCGTGATGGCCTGGCGCAGCAGCCGGCCCACGTCCTGCAGCTTCTTGTTGCCCGAGGCGTCGCGCTGGTCGTCGTCGTCGAACAGCTCCTGCCCGGCGCCCTCGGCGGCCACGACCAGCGCGTGGCCCTGGGTGGCGACCTTCTGCCGCAGCAGCTCCAGGAACCCGCCCGGCCCGCCCAGGACGAACGGCACCTCGGGGATGAGCACGAAGTCCGCGTCGTTCTGCGCCAGCGCCGCGTAGCAGGCGATGAAGCCCGAGTGCCGGCCCATGAGCTTGACGACGCTGACCCCGTTGGGGGCGGTGCGCGCCTCCACCTTCGCCGAGCGGATCGAGCGGGTGGCCTCGCTGAAGGCGCTCTGGAACCCGAAGCTCTGGTCGATGAACGGGATGTCGTTGTCGATGGTCTTGGGGATGCCCACCACGGCGATCTTCAGGCCGCGCTCGGCGACCTCCGCGCAGATGCGCTGCGCGCCGCGCATCGTGCCGTCGCCGCCGATGACGAAGAGCACCGAGATGCCCATGCGCTCCAGGCAGTCGACGACCTCCACGGGGTCCTGCTGGCCGCGCGAGCTGCCGAGGATGGTGCCGCCCTCGGCGTCGATGCCCTCCACCGCCTCGCGCGTCAGGTCCACCACGTCGTGCCCGTAGCTGGGCACGAACCCCTGGTAGCCGTTCTTGAAGCCGTAGATGCGCCGCACGCCGTAGTGGTTGGTCAGCTCCGAGACCAGGCCGCGGATGACGTTGTTGATGCCCGGGCACAGCCCGCCGCAGGTGACGATGCCCACGCGCGTCTTGGCGGGGTCGAAGAAGATCTTCTTGCGCGGGCCGGTGGGCTCCAGGCTGGGCAGGTCGGCCAGGCCCTCGAGGTCGTCCTGCGCCTCCAGGCGGCGGTTCACGCGCGAGAGGGTGTCGTCGAAGAGCACCCGGTCGGTCTCGTCGATGTAGTGGTGGGTGGTGCGCCGCGCCTGCAGCCGGATGGCCAGGGGGGAGTCCACGGTGCAGGGGCCCAGGGTGTCGACCGAGAAGTCGGGCTCGACGGCGTTGTCCATGGGGGTCGCAGGTCCTTCCGGGCTGAGGGGTCCTCGCGGTCCAGCGCGCCCATCATCGCGGGGCGGCGACGGCAGTGGTGCGCCGGGGTGCTGCCGGGTGCGGACGCGCGCGGGCGCCCGGCACGTCGTGATCACCGAGCGCGGGCGCCCGGCGCGCCCTAGCGTCGGGGGCATGACCACCGACCTGTACACGGCCGTCGTCACCTCATCCCCGGGCTCGGCCCGCTCCGACGACGGCGCGCTGGCCGTGGACGTCAGCGAGCCGACGAGCCTGGACGGCACCGGGGAGGGCACCAACCCCGAGCAGCTCATGGCCGCGGCCCTCGGCAGCTGCCTGCTGGAGTCGCTGCGCATCGCCACCTCGACCACCGGCGGCAGCCTTCAGGGCGCGCAGGTGCTCACGCACGTGACGCTGGCCAAGGGCGACCCCGGCTACACCGCCCGCTACGCGCTGCGCGTGACCCTGCCGGACGCGGGCACCGACGCCTCCGCGGTGCTGGAGCAGGCGCTGTCGATCTGCCCGTTCACCAAGACCCTGGACGCCTCGGCGCTGGACGTGCAGCTGGCCTGAGCGGGCCCGCCGAGCCGCCCGCCGGACCGCCCGCCGCGCTCGCGAGGCGGGCGGTCCGGCGTCGGCGGTCCGGCGTCGCCCGGGCTCAGCGCTCCTCGGTGGGGGTGGGCGCCGGCCGCGCGTCGTGCTCGGCCAGGCGGGCGAGCATGGCGTTGTACTCGGCCAGGTCGCGCCCGCCGTCGCGGTCGGCGGCGCGGTCGCGGCGGCGGTTCTCGCGGGTGTCCGAGCGCGACCAGCCCACCGCCACCCCCAGCACCAGCAGCAGGGTGGGCACCTCGCCGATGCCCCAGGCGATGTCGCCGCCGGTGCGCTGGTCGGCGAGCAGGTCGGCGCCCGGCGCCACCTGGGTGAACCAGTCGCCGGCCAGCAGCTGCGTGCTCTGCATGAGCGCCACGCCGAAGAAGGCGTGGAAGCCCATGGTCGCCAGCAGCAGGATCAGCCGCAGCGGGTGCGCGGGGCGGTGCGGGCCGGGGTCGACGCCGACGAGCACCGAGGAGAACAGGTACCCGGTGCCCAGGAAGTGCAGCATCATCAGCTCGTGCCCGACGTGGGTGCGCAGCGCCAGCTCGAACAGCGGCGAGTAGTAGAAGACGACCAGCGAGCCGGCGAAGAGGGCGGCGGCCACCAGGGGGTGCCCCAGCAGCGCCAGGTAGCGCGAGTGCACCACCGCCAGCAGCCACTCGCGCGCGCCGCGCGAGCCGTCGCGGCGCGGCGCCAGCACCCGCAGCGCGAGCGTCACCGGGGCGCCGAGCACGAGCAGCGGCGGCACGGCCATCGTCAGCAGCATGTGCTGGAGCATGTGGGCGCTGAAGGACAGCCGCCCGTACGCGGCCGGCCCGCCGCTGGTGACGAACAGCAGCGCCAGGCAGCCGGCCACCCACCAGGCGGTGCGCCCGGCGCTCCAGCGGTCGCCGCGCCGGCGCAGGCGGCGCACGCCGAGGAGGTAGCCGGCCAGCGCGCCGCCGGCGACCAGCAGCCACAGCAGGTCCGGGGAGGCCTCGGTGAACCAGCGCGCCGCGGTCAGCGGCGGCGGGGCGCTCTCGCCGAGCAGCTCGTCGACGCTGCCGACGCCGGGCACGTCCTCGGCCACCGGGGTGGGCGTGCGGCTGAGGGCCACGCCCAGGCCGGTGGCGGCGGCCATGAGGACGAGCTCGCCGGCGGCCACGCGCCCGAAGGAGCGCGGGGAGGTGCGCAGCAGCGGCAGGGTGCGGCGGCGGTGCCAGGCGCCCAGGGCGCCCAGCAGCACGAGCGCGGCGGTCTTGGCCACCACCAGGGCGCCGTAGCCGCTGGCCAGCGCCGACCAGCCGCCCAGGCGCACCGAGGCGTTCAGGACGCCGGAGAGGGCCACGGCGGCGAAGCACCACAGCGCCAGCGTGGAGTAGCGCCCGGCCAGGACGCCCAGGTCCACCGCCCGCTCCCCCTCGCGCGCGCGCCGCCCGGTCAGCGGCGCCACGAGCAGCACGGCCGCCAGGCCGCCGACCCACAGCGTCACGCCCACCAGGTGCAGGGCCAGGGAGTTGACGGCGGTCTGGTGCGAGGCGGAGCCGGCGGCGTGCCCGGACAGCGACAGCGGCAGCAGGGCCAGCACCGACAGCACCGCCGCCCACGCCGCGCCCACCGGGGTGGTGGCCGCGGCACCGACGGTGGCGGCGGCGGCGGCCAGCAGGGTGGTCACCAGCAGCGCGCGCCCGAGGTCGAGCTCCTGGGCGAACTGGGCGAACTGGGCGCCGAAGCCGGGGGCGCCGGGGGCGGCGCCGATGACGTCCACGGCGGTGAGCACGAGCACCAGCAGCGCCGAGAGGGTCCAGGCGCCGGCCGCGGCGGCGCCGGCGCGCACGGCGCGCGACCAGGCGGGCGAGGGGTGCGGCAGCAGCAGCGCGGCGACGGCCGCACCGCCGACGGCCACGGCGGCGGACAGGTCGTGCACGGTGCGCGCCAGCGGCAGCCCGTAGCGCACGAGGGGGCCGGGGTCGCCCAGCACGGGCGGCGCCAGCCCGCCGGCGGCGGCGAGGGCGACCAGCAGCGCCGCGCAGGCGGCGGCGAGGGCGGCGGCGGCCGTGGCGGCGGCCGCGGCGCTCGAGCGGGGGCCGCCCGCGCTCGCCGTCGCGCCGCCCGCCCGGGACGGCCGGGGGTTCTCGGGGCGGGTTCGTCCGCGGGTCTCGGCCACCGCTCAAGGGTAGGTCGCGCCCCGGACGCCCCCGCGGTCGCGGGTGGGCGCCGGCGAGCGGGCGGGGCGGGCGGGGGCTTCAGGCGCTGGCGCGCACGGCGCGCACGGGCGCGCGGTGGGTGGCCACGTCGAACCAGACGGTCTTGCCGGTGGGGCGCACCTCCACGCCGTGCGCGTCGGCCAGCGCCTCGACCAGGGCCATGCCGCGCCCGTCCAGGGCGTCGGGGTCGGCCTCGCGGCGCACCGGCACGCGGCTGTTCTCGTCCCCCACGCCCACGCGCACGCGCGAGCCGTGCCGGCCCAGGCGCAGCACCACGTCGCTGCGGCCGTGGATGACGGCGTTGGTGACGACCTCGGCGGTCAGCAGCAGGAGGGTGTCGACCACGTCGCCCACGAGGCCCTGGTGGATGCACCAGTCGGCCACCAGGTGGCGGGCGGCCCGCGAGGAGGCGGGTTCAGGGGCGAGCGTGGTCTCGCAGGACCAGTCCACGAACGACACCGAGTAGTTCTCCTGACACAGAGGGTCACTGAGCACCGTAGCGGAGCGTCGTCCGGACGGCTCGGCGCAGCGCGCGGCGCCCGTTCGCGGCGAGCGCAGCACGCGCCGCGCGGTCCCCTCGGCCATGATGCGCTCCCCCCGCGCCGTGGTGGTACCTTGGACGAACTGGTTGCATGCAGCAGTCAACGATCCTTCGCCGACCGCGGTCCCGGGTGTACTTCGCAGCGCGGGGGGGGGGGGGGGGGGGGGGGGGGGGGGGGCCGCCGCGCCCCCCCCCCCCCCCCCCCCGCCCGGCGCCCCCCCCCCCACCCCCCCCCCCCCCCCCCCCCCCCCCCCCCCCCCCCCCCCC
>NZ_JBJLRD010000079.1:0-13600 GCF_050871305.1 Kineococcus gypseus
CGCCGATGGTACTGCCCGGGAGACCGGGTGGGAGAGTAGGACACCGCCGGCCACACACCCTCGTGCGCACAGCACACCGAAAGGCCCGCACCCCGCCACGGGGCGCGGGCCTTTCGCGTTCTCCCGGTGCCTGCTCCGCCCCTTCCCGGCCGCCCGGAGCGCTGCTAGCGTCGCGCGCGAGCCCCGGACGGGCGGATGCGCAGGAGGTCACCTCACCCCCGGCCGGCGCAGGGATCGACGACACCACGTCTCCCTCGCGCCCGCGGACACCACGGCGTCGACGCACGTCCGCCGTGCCGCCGGACCGGGTTCCCACCGGGGTTCGACACGGACGGAGTCCACTGTGCCTGCCGCTTTCAACCACACCATCATCGCCGCCGTCGACCGCGAGGAGTCGGCGCGCTTCTACTGCGACCTGATCGAGGCCCGTCCGGCGCCGAGCTGGGGCCCCTTCACCAACCTGGTGCTGCCCGACGGCGTCCTGCTGCAGTTCGCCGAGCCGCCCGTCGACATCCAGGTGCAGCACTACGCGTTCCTCGTCGACGACGCGCTCTTCGACCGCGCTCTCGCGCTCCTGCGGGAGCGCGGCACGACGTTCTGGACCGACCCGCAGCGCACCCGGCCGGGGGAGACGAACACCGAGCACGGCGGCCGGGGGTTCTACGTCATGGACCCCGCCGGGCACGGGATCGAGCTGATCACCCGCCCGCACCTGTGACGGGCGCCATCCCGGCGTCCGCGGTCAGGGCCGCAGCACGGTGACGCCGGCGGTCCCCAGGTGCTCGAGCTCGGCGAGCGCCCGGGGGCCTGCCTCCAGCGGCAGCTCACGGCCGACGAGCCTGTCCAGCGGGAACGCCCCGGAGGTCACCAGGGACAGCAGCCGCGGGTAGTCGTGCGCCGCCATGCCGTGGCTGCCCAGGACCTGCAGCTCCCAGGCGATGACCCGGTCCATCGGCACCGCGGGCCGCCCCGCCGCGGCCGGCAGCAGACCGACCTGCACGTGCCGGCCCCGCCGGCGCAGGCAGCGCACCGACGCCTCGCACGTCACCGCCGAGCCCACCGCGTCGATCGACACGTGGGCGCCACCGCCGGTCAGCTCCGCCACCGCGGCCACGACGTCGCCGGTGGCCGGGTCCACGACGTGCTCGGCGCCGAACTCGCGCGCCAGCGCGCGGGCCGGGGCCGAGACGTCCGTGGCCACCACGCGGGCACCGGCCGCGGCGGCCACCGCGACGGCCGACAGCCCCACACCGCCGCAGCCGTGCACGGCCACGAACTCCCCGGGGCGCACCGCGCCGACGTCGGTGACCGCGCGGAACGCGGTGGCGACCCGGCAGCCCAGCGCCGCGGCCGCGGAGGGGGACAGGTCTCCCGGCAGGCGCACGAGGTTGACGTCGGCGTGGTCGAGGGCGACGAGCTCGGCGAAGGAGCCCCACCCGGTGAAGCCGGGCTGCGTCTGCGCCCTGCACACCTGCTGATGACCGGCGGCGCACTCCGGGCAGGCGCCGCACGCGGTGACGAAGGGCGTCGTCACCCGGTCGCCGGGGCGCCAGGAGCGCACCTCGGCACCGACCGCGACGACCGTGCCCGCCAGTTCGTGGCCGGGCACGTGCGGCAGCACCACGTCCTCGTCGTGGCCCTGCCAGGCGTGCCAGTCGCTGCGGCACACCCCCGTGGCCTCCACCGCGACGACCACGCCGTGCGGGGCGTGCACGGGGTCGGGCACGTCCGCCAGGCGCGCCGGCTCCCCGAACCGCTCGACCAAGACCGCGCGCACCTCAGCGGCGCGGCTCGTCGAGCACGTCCACCAGCGCGGAGGCGTCGCCGGTGTAGTCGCCCGGCGTCAGCAGCGACAGCCGCGCGGTCTCACCCTCGGGCAGGCCCAGGCCGGCGACGAACTCGCGCAGCTTGGCCTGGTCGACCCTGCGCCCGCGGGTGAGCTCCTTGAGGCGCTCGTACGGCTCGGGCAGCCCGTGCACGCGCATCACCGACTGCACCGCCTCGCCGAGCACCTCCCAGGTGGCGTCGAGGTCGGCGGCCAGCGCCTGCGGCACCGCGTCCAGGCCCGCCAGGCCCTTGCGGGCGTTCTCGACCGCCAGCAGCGAGTGGCCGAACGCCACGCCGATGTTGCGCTGCATCGAGGAGTCGGTGAGGTCGCGCTGCAGGCGCGAGGTCGTCAGGGTCTCCTCCAGCACGCGGAACAGCCCGCCGGAGACCTCCAGGTTCGCCTCGGCGTTCTCGAAGCGGATCGGGTTGACCTTGTGCGGCATCGTGGAGGAGCCCACGGTGCCCTGGCCGCGCACCTGCGCGAAGTAGCCGTAGGAGATGTACGTCCACACGTCGGTGCAGAGGTTGTGCAGCACGCGGCCGAAGCGCGCGACGTCGGCGTACAGCTCCGCCTGCCAGTCGTGCGACTCGATCTGCGTGGTCAGCGGGTTCCACGTCAGCCCGAGGGACTCCACGAACGCCTTCGACACCGCCGGCCAGTCGGTGCCCGGCACGGCGGCGCGGTGGGCGGCGTAGGTGCCGGTGGCGCCGTTGAACTTGCCGAGGAACTCCGCGCGCCCCACCCGCGCCAGCTGCCGGCGCATGCGGTGCGCGAGCACGGCGAGCTCCTTGCCCAGCGTGGTGGGCGTGGCCGGCTGGCCGTGGGTGCGGCTGAGCATCGGCAGGTCGCGCAGCTCGTGCGCCATGCGCACGACGTCGTCCGTCAGCGCCGTGGCCGCCGGCAGCCACACCAGGTGCACCGCGTCGCGCACCATGAGCGCGTAGGAGAGGTTGTTGACGTCCTCGCTGGTGCAGAACAGGTGCACCAGCTCGGCGACGTCGGCCAGGGACGTGCCCTCCAGGCGCCGCTTGATCCAGTACTCGACGGCCTTGACGTCGTGGACGGTGACCCGCTCGATCTCTGCGAGCTCGGCGACCGCGGCGGCGTCGAAGCGCAGCGGCAGCGCGCGCAGCAGGGCGATCTCCTCGCCGCTCAGGCGGCGCACGCCCGGCACCACGTCGTGGGTGCCCAGGTGGATGAGCCACTCGACCTCGACGTGCACCCGGCGGCGGTTCAGCGCCGCCTCCGACAGGTGCTCGGCCAGCGGCGCCACGGAGCGGCGGTAGCGCCCGTCCAGCGGGCCCAGCGCCGGTTCTCCGAGGCTGGCGGGTGCGGGGTCCACGGGTGCTGCGGTCACGGGGCCCATGGTCCCACGGCCGCACCCGCCGCCCGTGCCGCCGCGGGCGCGCGGGCCTGCGAGCTGCGGGCCTCAGGCCTTCTCGACCGAGGACTCCTTGTGCGCGGCCTCCTTGCCGGACTTGTCGCTCTCCACCACCACCTGCGGGTCGTCCTTCGAGGCGCGGCGCTGCTTGCCGTCCAGCTCGAAGTCGTCGGTCTCCTTCGAGACCACCTTCCCCGTGGTCTCCCCCTGGGAGGTGTTCCAGCTGACGTGGTCGCCCTTCTTCACCATGGCCCCAGCCTGGGCGGTGCGCGGCCGTCGCGCACCCCGGGGGGCGGGCGTGCGGGGGTGCGGGGGTGCCCGTTCAGGGCAGCGGCGTGCGGCGCAGGACGGCCTCGCCGGCGCGGGCGGGCTCCAGCGGGACGGGGGAGCGCAGCACCGCGGGCCCGCGGGCCAGGCGCCCGTCGCCGAGCGGGGTGCAGCGCAGGCCGCCGCGCCCGCGCAGCGCGCGGTGGGCGCCCGGGGCGACCACCCGGTCCATCCACGCGCACGGGTTCGCCGGCCGGCCGCCGCGGAAGCGCACCGCGCCGGCGGCGGTGACCAGCTCGAACTCGTGCCCGCGCAGCGGGTCCAGCTCCGCGCCGCGCACCACGAGGTTGCGCCTGGCCAGGAGCGGGTCGGGCACGGCCGGCAGCCCCAGCTCGGCGGCGACCGCCTCCCACGCCTCGATCGCCAGGAACGTCACGGCGGCGTCCATGTGCGCGGCCTTGCCAAAGAAGCGGTCACCGCGCAGGCCCTTGCCGGCGACGACCTCGACCTCGTCGAGGTCGTGGGTGGGCACGTCGGCGGCGCCGTCGCGGGGCCGGCCGAAGTAGGCGTGCTCGGGGGAGACGAGCAGGTGCAGCAGCTGCACGGGGTGCTCGAAGACCTGCGCCGGGGCGCTCACAGGGCCAGCACCCGCTCGGCCGCGCGCACCGCCTGCGCGCCGTACCCGCCGCCGAAGAGCGCCGCGTGCACCAGCAGCGGGTGCAGCTGGTGCAGCGGCACCCGCTCGCGCCAGCCGCCGGGGGTGCCGGCCGCCTCGGTGTACGCCTCGAGCACCCGGTCCAGGTGCGGCAGCCCGAACAGCGCCAGCATCGCCAGGTCCGTCTCGGGGTGCCCGCCGTGCGCGGCGCAGTCGACGAGCACCACCCCCGACGGCGACCACAGGACGTTGCCGGACCACAGGTCCCCGTGCAGGCGGGCCGGGCGCTGCCCGCCGGCCACCAGGGCGGGGTCGCCGTCGGCCAGGCGCGCGCAGACCCGCTCGACCACCGCGGCGCCGTCGGCGTCCACGGCGCCGCGCTCGCGCGCGGTGCGCAGGAACGGCTCCAGGCGGCGCAGCGCGTAGAAGGCGCCCCACGGCTCCGGCGCCCGGCTCATCGGCAGCGGCAGCCCGGCGATCCACGCGTCGCCCTCGACGCCCGGCGGCGGGGCGCCGAAGCGCTCCGCGCCGGCGGCGTGGGTGGCGGCCAGGTCGCGCCCGAACGCCTCGGCCGCGGCGGGCGTGGCCGGGACCTCCTCGACGAGGTCGAGCACCAGCGCACCCGCCTCCACCCGCCGCACCCGGCACACCGCCGCGCCCCCCGCCTCGGCCAGCCACGCCAGCCCCGCGGCCTCGGCCGCCAGCGCCGCCGCCGGCGCCGACCCCGCCCGCTTCACGAACTCGCCACCGCGCGCCACGCCCCCATGCTCGCCGGGGACCGCACAGCGCGCGCACCGGGGCCGCCCTCCACAGGGGCGCGTCGGCGCGCCCGGCGCCCCGCGCCGTCCCGCCTAGCGTCCCGGCCGGGACGAGGAGCCCGCCGCTCGCGGCGGGCGGGGAGGAGCGCGGGTGGGACCGGAGCTGGTCGACCAGCGGTTGGGGGCGCTGGCGCGCGAGGCCGCCGGCCTCGGTGCGGACCTGCGCCGGGTGGGGCGGGGCGCGGCCGGCCTCGACGCGCTGCGCTGGAGCGGGACGGGCGCGGCGGCGTTCCGCGCTCGGCTCGGTGAGCTGGTCGACACCGCCGCGGCGGTGGCCGGCGGGTGCGAGGAGGCCGCCGCCCGCCTGGCCGCCCACCGCGCCGCCGTCGCGACCGCCGCCGCTGCGGCCGCTGCCGTCGTGGCGGCCCGGGCCGCGGCGGGTGCCGCGTGAGCGGTGCCGGTGGTGCCGGTGGCGCCGGTGCGGGCGCGCTGGTCGTCGACACCGGCGCCCTGGCCGTGGACCCGGACGAGCTGGACGCCGCCGCCGACGCGCTGGCGCGCTCGGCCGGGGAGGTCGCCGCCACCGGTGCGCGCCTGGCCGCGCTGGCCCTGGACCCGGCGCTGCTGCTGAGCGTGCCGCTGTCCCCGGGCACCGGGGTGCCGGCCGAGCGGGCCCTGGGCGCGCTCGTGCTGGGGCCGGGGGCGGCCGCGCCGCTGGCGGCGCACCTGCTGCTGCTGGCCGGGCAGCTGCGCACCGCGTCCCTGCGCTACCGCGCCGGTGAGCAGGTGGCGACCGCCGCGGTGGCCGCCGCCCGGCGCGCCGCCGCGGAGGTGCTCGTGCAGGCCGCGCCGGCGCTGGGTGCCGCGGCCGCCGGGCTGCTGGCGGCGGACGTGGCCCACCGCGGCGCGCAGGCCGGCGACGAGGTGCTGCGCCGGGCGGTGGCGCAGGTGGCGGCCACCGGTGAGCTCGACGCCCGGCAGCTGCGCGCCGTCGCGGTGCGCGAGGCCACCGCCGCCCGCGAGCGGGTGGCCGCCGACGTGCGCGGTGCCGGGCTGCTGCTGGCGCGCCACCCGTGGCTGGTGCAGGAGGCGGCCGCCACCGCCCCGTCGGTGCTGCGGGCCGCCGCGCGGCGCTCGCCGGTGCTGACCGGCGGGCTGCTCGTCCTGGCGCCGCAGGCGCTGCGCCCGGGCGCCGGCCCCCGGGAGGTCGCCGGGGCCCTCAGCGCCCTGGGGACCGTGGGCCCGCTCTTCCGCGAGACGCCGGTGCGGGTGGTGCCCGTCGCACCGCGCGCGGTGCCGACCCGCCCGCCGCGCGGGGTGGCGGAGGTCCTCGACGGCGTCGCGCACCAGTCCACCGGCTTCGCCCCGCACGGCCCGGCCGGCTCGGTGGGCGGGCGCATGCCCCCGGCGGGGCGGCCGGCGCCGGGCACGGTGCGCCTGGAGCGGGTCACCGCCGCCGACGGCTCGGTCGCCTGGATCGTGCAGGTCCCCGGCACGCAGGACTGGACGCCGCTGCCGCGGGCGGGCGGCACCCCCATGGACCTGACGACGAACCTACGCGCGGTGGCGGGCGAGCCCACCGCCACCGCGGCGCTCGTCGCCGAGGCGATGCGCCGCGCCGGGGTGGGGGCGCACGAGCCCGTGATGCTGGCCGGGCACAGCCAGGGCGGGCTGACGGCCGCGGCCCTGGCCGCCGACGAGGGGTTCACCGCCCGCTACCGCGTCACCCACCTCGTCACGGCCGGCGCACCGGTGGACGGCCTGCCCGTGGCCGGGCACGTGCGGGTGCTCTCGCTGGAGCACACCGGGGACCTCGTGCCCGCCCTGGACGGCAGCGCGGCGCGCGGGTCCGCCGCGCGCACCGTCGTGCGCCGCGACCTGTCCGCCGACCCCCTGCTGGCCGCGGAGGTGGCGCGCGACCCGCTGCTGGCGCACGGCTGGCGCTCCTACCTGGCCACCGCCGCGCTGGTGGACGCCAGCGACGACCCGGCGCTGGTGGAGCACCGCCGCTCGGCCGCCGCCTTCCTCGACGCGCCCGGCGCGCGCGTGGAGGTCCTCGACTACCGCGGCGAGCGGGCGTGAGGGGCCGTGCGTGCACCGCCCGGCCCGCGGTGCGCGCCGGGCGCCGGCTCGCGGGCGCCGGCTCAGGGCGCGGTGCGCGGGCTCAGGGCGCGGAAGGAGGAGGCGTGCCAGACCAGCGGCTCGGTGTCGGGCACCGAGCCCATGGTGTGCACGCGCAGCAGCACGACGTCGTGGTCGCCGGCGGGCACCTCGGAGTGCACGCTGCACTCCAGCCACACCGGTGCGCCGTGCACGAGGTGCGCGCCGCCGGCGGTGGTCGTGGTCTCGATGCCCGCGAAGCGGTCGGCGGCGCGCGAGGCGAGCTGGCGGGCCGCGCTGTCGTGGGCCTCGCCGAGCACGGAGACCCCCAGCAGCGGCGCGGTGCGCAGCCGCGGCCAGCTCGTGGAGGTGTGCTGCACGGCGAAGAGCACCAGCGGGGGGTCCTGCGAGATGCCGACCTGGAAGGAGGAGGCCACGAGCACCACCGGCTCGCCCTCGACGACCGCGGAGATCGCCGCCACGCCGGAGGGGAAGAGCGCGAAGGTCGAGCGCAGGGCGCCGGGGTCGTCCTCGGGGGCGACGAGGCGGGGGGTCGGCGCGGTGGTGTCGGGCACGGGGACCGTCCAGCTTCTCGAGGCGGGTCGTGGTGGTGCGCGGCGCGTGCGCCCGCGCCCGGCGCGTGCGCGTCGGGTCCCGAGGGGCCCGGCGCGCCGTCGCGAGCCGACCGTACTTCGTCGCCGCGCCCGGCGCCCGTGGTGCTGCGGGGTCGGCCCGGAGACGTGCGCGGGGCGGTGCGCGGGGACGTGCACGGGGCGGTGCGTGGGCGGGTGCGAGGAGCGGCGAGCCCGGACCGTGCCGGTGGGGGCGGTCCTAAGCTGGCGCGGTGCCGACCTCCAGCCCCGCTCAGCTCCTCCCGCGGCTGCGGGCCAACCTGGCCCGGGTGCCCGAGTACGTGGCGGGGCGGCCCCCCGCCGTGCGCGAGGGGCTGGAGGTGTTCAAGCTCTCCTCCAACGAGAACCCCTTCCCGCCGCTGCCCAGCGTGCTGACCGCCATCGCGCGCGCGGCCGCGCAGGTCAACCGCTACCCCGACCCCTCGGCGGGGGCGATGCTCGAGGCCGTCGCCTCGCGCTGGGGCGTGCGGCGCGAGCAGCTGGCCGCGGCCACCGGCAGCGTGCGGCTGCTGGCGCAGCTGGTGGAGGTCACCTGCGACCCGGGCGACGAGGTCGTCTTCGCCTGGCGCTCCTTCGAGGCGTACCCCATCGCCGCCGCCGTCGGCGACGCCGTCGCGGTGCAGGTGCCGCTGGCGGCCGGGGCGCGCCACGACCTGCCGGCGATGCTCGCGGCGATCACCGAGCGCACCCGGCTGGTGGTGCTGTGCTCGCCGAACAACCCCACCGGCCCGGCGGTGCGCGCCGGCGAGCTGGAGGCCTTCCTCGCGCAGGTGCCCGGCGACGTGCTCGTGGTGCTCGACGAGGCGTACCGGGAGTTCGTCGACGACCCCGAGGTGCCCGACGGGATCGAGGTGCTGCGCGCGCACCCCAACGTGGTGGTCCTGCGCACCTTCTCCAAGGCGTACGGGCTGGCCGGGCTGCGCGTGGGCGTGGCGGCCGCCCACCCGCAGGTCGCCTCGGCGCTGCGGCGCGCGGCCACGCCCTTCGGGGTGACCGGCATCGCCCAGGCGGCGGTGGTGGCGTCCCTGCAGCACGCGGCCGAGGCGGAGCTGATGGAGCGGGTGGCCGCCCTGGTCGCCGAGCGCCACCGCGTCCTGGACGGCCTGCGCGCGCAGGGCTGGGACGTGCCGGACGCGCAGGGCAACTTCGTGTGGCTGCCCGTGGGCGAGCGCACCGCCGCCCTCGTGGGCGCCTTCGGCGCGGAGGGCCTGTCGGTGCGCGGCTACGGCGCCGACGGCGTGCGCGTGAGCGTCGGCGAGACGGCGGCCAACTCCCGCCTGCTGGACGTGGCCGCCCGCCTGCGCTGAGGCGCGCACCACCCGCCCGGCCGTGTCCTCGCTCGTGCCGGCACCTGCGCTCGCGTAAGGTACGGGGCCGTAAGGTACGCGACCGTAGGTTCAGGCGGGCGCCGGTGGAGCACCGGGGCGGCCGGAGGGGCAGCACGTGACCGACGCAGCGCTCGAGCCGGGCCCGGCCCGCGGCGAGCCGATGGTGCAGCTGCTGGACGCCTCCGGCGAGCGCCGCGAGCACCTTGATTACGACGTCTCCCTCGAGCCCGGCGAGGCGCTGGGCCTGATGCGCGACCTGGTGCTGCTGCGCCGGCTGGACGCCGAGGCCGAGGCGCTGCAGCGCCAGGGCGAGCTGGGGCTGTGGGCGGGCAGCCGCGGGCAGGAGGCCGCGCAGGTCGGCGCCGCGCGGGCCCTGCGCCGGCAGGACCACGTCTTCCCCAGCTACCGCGACCACGGCTTCCTCCTGGCGCGCGGGGTGGACCCGCTGCACGTGCTGAGCCTGTTCCGCGGCGTCGACCACGGCGGCTGGGACCCGGTGGCCCACGGCGTGCACCCGTACACGCTGGTCATCGCCGCGCAGATGCTGCCCGCCGTCGGCTACGCCATGGGCGTGCAGCGCGACGGCGCCGTCGGCAGCGGCGACCCCGAGCGCGACACGGCCGTGGTGGCGTGCTTCGGCGACGGCGCCACCAGCCAGGGCGAGGCCGCCGAGGCGCTGAACTGGGCCGCGGTCTACCACGCCCCGGTCGTCTTCCTGTGCCAGAACAACCAGTGGGCGATCTCCGAGCCGGTCGAGCGGCAGTCGACGGTGCCGCTGCACCGGCGCGCCGAGGGCGCCGGCGTGCCGGGCGTGCGGGTGGACGGCAACGACGTGCTGGCCGTGCTGGCCGTGGTGCGCGCGGCCGCCGAGCGCGCCCGCAGCGGCGGCGGGCCCACCTTCGTGGAGGCCTACACGTACCGCATGGGCGCGCACACCACCGCGGACGACCCGGGCCGCTACCGCGACGCCGCCGAGGTCGACGCCTGGCGCGAGCGCGACCCGATCGACCGCTTCCGCGCCCACCTGCGCGCCACGGGCGTGCTCGACGACGCCGCCGAGCAGCGGCTGGCGGCCGAGTCCGACGAGTTCGCCGCGCGGCTGCGCGCCGGGGTGCGCGAGATGCCCGACCCGCACCCGGCGTCGATGTTCGAGCACGCCTACGCCGAGCCGCACCCGCAGGTGCTGGCCGAGCGCGACGAGTTCCTCGCCGCCTGGGCCCGCCACGAGCAGGACGAGCAGCCGGGGCAGCACGAGCAGCAGAGGCAGCACGCGTCGACCGCACCGACCGCCGGGGGGGACCGCTGATGGAGCGCATGCCGATCGCGAAGGCGATCAACGCGGGCCTGCGGGCCGCGATGGAGCGCGACCCGCGCGTGCTGCTGATGGGCGAGGACATCGGCCGCCTCGGCGGCGTCTTCCGCGTCACCGACGGGCTGCAGAAGGACTTCGGCGAGGACCGCGTGCTGGACACCCCGCTGGCCGAGGCGGGCATCGTCGGCACCGCGCTGGGCATGGCGCTGCGCGGCTACCGGCCGGTGTGCGAGATCCAGTTCAACGGGTTCGTCTACCCCGCCTTCAGCCAGATCGTCACCCAGCTGGCGAAGCTGCGGGCGCGCTCGCGCGGGCGGCTGTCGGTGCCGGTGGTCATCCGGATGCCCGCCGGCGGCGGCATCGGCTCGGTCGAGCACCACTCCGAGAGCCCGGAGGTGCTCTTCGCGCACACCGCCGGGCTGCGGGTGGTCTACCCCTCCACCGCGCACGACGCGTACTGGACGGTGCAGCAGGCCATCGCCTCGGCCGACCCGGTGCTGTTCATGGAGCCGGAGCGCCGCTACTGGGAGAAGGGCGACGTCGACACCGCCCTGGCCCCCGGCGAGGTCACCCCGCTGCACCGCGCGCGGGTGCTGCGCCCGGGCACCGACGCCACCCTCGTGGCGTACGGGCCCACGGTGCGCTTGGCGCTGGACGCCGCCGCCGCGGCCGCCGAGGACGGCACGCAGCTGGAGGTGGTGGACCTGCGCTCGATCTCCCCGCTGGACGTGGACACCGTCGTGGAGTCGGTGCGGCGCACCGGCCGCCTGGTCGTCGTGCAGGAGGCGCCGGTCTTCCACGGCGCGGGCGCCGAGATCGCCGCGCAGGTCACCGAGCGCTGCTTCTACTCCCTGGAGGCGCCGGTGAAGCGGGTGGGCGGCTACCACCTGCCGTACCCGGCGGCGCGCGTGGAGGAGCACTACCTGCCCAGCGTGGACCGCGTGCTGGACGCCGTGGAGCAGGCGCTCGCCGCCTGAGGCGCGCCCGCCCAGACCGAACCCGAGACCGACCCGAAGGGGACCTGTGCACCAGCGGTTCGCCCTGCCCGACGTGGGCGAGGGCCTCACCGAGGCCGAGATCGTCTCGTGGAAGGTGCGCGCCGGCGACAGCGTCGCCGTCAACGACGTCCTCGTGGAGATCGAGACCGCGAAGTCGCTCGTGGAGCTGCCCAGCCCCTACGCCGGCACCGTGCTCGAGCTGCTCGCCGAGGAGGGCAGCACCGTCGAGGTCGGCACGGACATCGTCGTCGTCGGCGACGGCGCCCCGGCCGCCGGCACCGCCGCGGCGCCGCCCGCCGCAGCGGTGGAGCGGGAGGCGCCGGAGGAGGGGTCCGGGGCGACGCTCGTCGGCTACGGCACCCGCGAGGCCGCCCCGCGCCGCCGCGGCGCCGCGCGGCCCGCCGCCCAGCCCACCGCCCAGCCCGCCGCCGAGCCCGCCCCGCAGCCCGCCGCGCGCGCCGGCCACGTGCTCGCCAAGCCCCCGGTGCGCAAGCTCGCGCGCGACCTCGGCGTCGACCTCGCCGCCGCGGTGCCCACCGGCCCCGGCGGCACCGTCACCCGCGCCGACGTGCTGGCCCTGGTGCCCAGCGCGCCCGAGGAGCCGGGGCGGCGCGTGGACCGCCGCGAGCGCGAGCGGCACGTGCCGATCCGCGGGGTGCGCAAGGCCACGGCCGCGGCGATGGTCGAGAGCGCGTTCTCCGCCCCGCACGTCACCGTGTTCACCACCGTCGACGCCACCCGCACGATGAAGCTGGTGCAGCGGCTGAAGACCGACCCGGAGTTCGCCGACGTGCGCGTCTCGCCGCTGCTGCTGGTGGCCAAGGCGCTGCTGGTGGCGGTGCGCCGCAACCCGGACATCAACGCCACCTGGGACGAGGAGAACCAGGTCATCGTGGTGAAGAACTACGTGAACCTGGGCATCGCCGTGGCCACCCCGCGCGGGCTGCTGGTGCCGAACGTCAAGGACGCCGACGAGATGACCCTCAAGGAGTTGGCCGTCGCCCTGAACGGGCTGGCCGCCACCGCGCGCGCCGGCCGGGCGCAGCCGCGCGACCTGGCCGAGGGCACCATCACCGTCACGAACGTGGGCACCTTCGGCATCGAGGCGGGCACCCCGATCCTCAACCCGGGCGAGGCCGCCATCCTGGCCGTCGGCCGGATCGCCCAGAAGCCGTGGGTGCACAAGGGGAAGGTGAAGCCGCGCTACCTGGCCACCCTGAGCCTGTCGTTCGACCACCGCATGCTCGACGGGGAGAGCGGCTCGCGCGCCCTGGCCGACGTCGCCGCCGTCCTGGAGGACCCCGCCCGCGCCCTCACCTGGAGCTGAGCGGGTTTCGCCCCGCACCGCGCGGGTAGGTGCCCCTCCCGAGGGTCGACGAGGGGAGCCGGGGTGCCGGGCTGGCTGGAAGCGGGGGCGTGGGGGCTGCTGGGCGGCGCCGCGCTGGTGGTGGGGGCGGCGGTCGCCTGGTTCGTGACGGTGCCCTCGAAGGTGGTCGCCGCGGTGATGGCGTTCGGCGCGGGCGTGCTCATCTCCGCGCTGGCCTTCGACCTGGCGCTGGAGGCCGCCGAGACCGGCGGCCTGGCGGTGACGGCGGTCAGCTTCCTGGCCGGGGCGCTGCTGTACGTGGCGGCCAACGCGGTGCTGGCCCGGCACGGCGCCCGGCACCGCAAGCGCTCCGGCGCCCAGCAGCCCTCGGAGTCCGAGCAGGGCGGCAGCGGCGCGGCCATCGCGGTCGGTGCCCTGCTCGACGGCGTGCCGGAGTCGGTGGTGCTCGGCGTGGGCCTGCTCGGCGGCGGCGGGGTGAGCACGGCGGTGGTCGCGGCGGTGTTCATCTCCAACGTGCCCGAGGGCCTCTCGAGCGTTGCGGGCATGAAGCGCGCCGGGCGCAGCGCCGGGTACGTCTTCGGCGTCTGGGTCGGCATCGCGCTGGTCAGCGCGCTGGCGGCCGCCGTGGGCTACGCCGCCCTGGGCGGTGCCTCCCCGCAGGTCGTCGCCGCCATCACGGCGCTGGCCGCCGGCGCCATCCTCACCATGATCGCCGACACGATGATCCCCGAGGCGTTCGAGCGCACCCAGGTCTACACCGGCCTGATCGCCACGCTGGGCTTCCTCGTCGCCTTCACGATCAGCCGCCTGGGGGCCTGAACCCGGCGCCCGGCGGGCGGTCCCGGGGGTGGAGGCGGCCGGGGGTGGCCGCCGGGTGCTGGAGGTCCACGACGGCGGGGGGGGGGGGGGGGGGGGGGGGGGGGGGGGGGGGGGGGGGGGGGGGGGGGGGGGGGGGGGGGGGGGGGGGGGGGGGGGGGGGGGGGGGGGGGGGGGGGGGGGGGGGGGGGGGGGGGG